>CAZZIX010000150.1:0-6578 GCA_964654345.1 uncultured Methylomarinum sp. | reverse complement strand
CCGGAGATAAACAAGGTTGGCAATAGGCATCGTTTTCATTAATAACTAATAATTTGTCAATGGCCTTGCGAGCGGTAATGACGTGCTTATGATCTTCAGGATAGCCAAGCAATAACATGGTTTCGTAAGCATTTACCATAGCGGGAAAGATTCCACCTAAGCCGTCTTCTCCATTTAAACGCTCAGTAAACCAGGCGACCGCTTTTTCTACAGCTAAATCAGTCAGTTTTTTAGGGTAGAATCTACGGGTTACTCGTCCCAGTCTATCTAGTGCTAAAAAACATTTGTTGAGTAGTGTACGTTCAGGAAAATAATGTTTTTCTTTATCAGGGTCGATAAGGAAAAGTTCACGAACACCCACTTTATTAGGGTTTTTTGCAGTAGCTTTAAATGTACATAAAATAAATAAAGGTACCATTACTGTCCGTGACCAATAGGACACTTTATCCAAATGGAAAGGGAACCATTTGGGAAGCAGCATGATTTCGACAGGAATATAGGGTACACCACGCCACGGAAGTTGTTCAAAAATAGCTAATGCAATACGAGTGAAAACGTTGGCTTTAGCTGCTCCCCCCTGACTTAGGATATATGCTCTATTCTTTTTCATGTGAGGCGCATCAATAGAATCGCCAGCCATTTTTAAAGCATAATAAGTTTTAATACTAGCGCTTATATCCCCTTCGCCGCCAGTAAATAAGGGGTAGTATCCTTCTTCTGATTGCCTTGATCTTAGATAATTTGCAATTTTTGTCTGCAGTTCTTCGTTAATATCATCAAGATAATGCATCATCATGATGTATTCAGCCGGAATAGAGCAGTCTGCTTCCAGTTCAAAGATCCAAAAACCTTCTTCATCTTGTAGATTTAGCAGTTGTTCCTGCGCTTTGTTTATAGCACTATCAAGATTATATTTGCGTTTGTTGGGTGTTGAGGTATTAGGTATTTCACTACATATAGGGTGTTGAATGGAATCATCAAACATGGTGTTGTACCTCATTCTTTTGCGGTTTGTGGAGCATATTGCCAATCTGGAGTCTTAAGCGGTCGGCTGATTGAATTAAATAGCAAAGATAAAAGCATATTGCTACGGGCCGTTAATTTACAGGCGAGGATAGTTGTTTTGACATCTTTACGTGTAATTTTTACCTGATCAGAATCATTGAATCCCAGGTTGTTCTTGATGTTTTTTAGTGTAAGAACAGCCATCCCTATAGCCCATAAACAAAAATTTCGAAGTCCTGTTTCATTAGCAGGTAAGAGTTGCGTGTATTGCAAGGCATTTTGTAAATGCTGGTCGGCTATGCTGATTAAATGTTCCAGGCCTAGCCGAAAATTTTCGTCATTTGTATCGGGTGTCAGGTTATTAAGATCAAAGCCTGTCTCAATAAAAATATCCTGGGGTAGCCAGCACACATCTCGTTTTGCATCGTCCCAGATATCTTTTAGAATGTTTGTCATCTGCAAGCCTTGGCCGAACGAGATAGATAGTTTCAATAATTCATCCTTATGAGTATTAATATCAGCGGAGTAATGACAAAAAAGTTTTGCCAGCATTTCACCCACACAGCCAGCGACGTAATAACAATAGTCATCCATGTCCGCCATGGTTTTTACACCAGCATGTAAATCCAGTGCCTGGAATATAGGCATGCCTTTTGCCATAGTTTCAACACAACAGGATAACGCATCAATTTGTTCTGAATCAAAGGAATGAGTAATCTCAATAACTCTAGGTGTTAAATGAATTAAACTATGCTCAGCCAGGATAGTTTGATCTGAAAGTAGAGGGGCTAACTCTTCTGCAAAGGCTGCGGCGTTATTACCTGTTTTAACAATATCTATAAAAGCTGAGCAGAAATATTTTTTTTGTTCAACAGTGAGTGAAACTTCATCTTCAATTGTGTCTACTATCCGGCATAGTAGGTATGCGTTGGCAACTGCCGGATAAAGTTGATCAGGCAGTTGAGGAATAGTTAAGGCAAAAGTCCGCGATACGCCTTCCAGTAAAACAGCTTGCAACTCATCATTGGAAAGGTGAAGGAGAGACTCTGGATTTTCTATGGATATTTGAGGTCCGTTCATATTAATTGCAGGTGCAGATTATAGTTTGTTTAGAACAATAATAGCCTTTTTGTTGGTGTTTTGCAAAAAAATGTTGTTTTTAATACAAATCTTGTTGTGGCATCAATATTTAACTCCATGTTGGGCGTTAATTAAAATGATTAATTTATTTTATTATAAATATTAGTAGCTTGTGTGTTGTTAGATCAGAAGTTTTATTTGAGAGACTTTGTTGTATTTATGGAAAGTATAGGTAAAATAATGCCTAAAAAATATTAAATGTTGTTTTTTTGTGTAGATTAAGGTGGTTTCTGTTCAAAAAAGATAGTATTCTAGAGAGCATTTATAAGCTATCGTATTTCTTAATTGCATCCGTTAAAGTCCATATTGTTATTGATATTTAGGGTGTGTTGTTGTTTTTTTACAACTACAGTAGCTGTGTTTTTCTTATATTATTTTTTTGGAGTAGCCAAATGAGTGTTCCTTTACGTCAGCAGTTGGCAGTTGGTAGTTATTTAATTAAACAAAAATTGAAAGGGGTTGAAAAATATCCTCTTGTTCTTATGTTGGAACCATTGTATCGCTGTAATCTGGCTTGTGCCGGTTGTGGAAAAATCGATCATCCTGATGATATTTTAGATAAACGTCTTTCTGTTAAGGAATGTTTAGACGCAGTCGATGAATGTGGTGCACCTATGGTTTCTATTCCTGGTGGAGAACCATTGATCCATAAGGAAATGCCTGAAATAGTGAAAGGTATTGTAGAAAGAAAGAAATTTGTTTATCTATGTACCAATGCATTGTTGTTAAAGAAGAAAATTAAGGATTATACGCCATCGCCTTATTTAACATTTTCTATTCATTTGGATGGAAATAAAGAACGGCATGATAATTCTGTTTGCCAGGATGGGGTTTTTGACATTGCTGTTGATGCAATTAAATTAGCATTAGATAAAGGATTTAGAGTTACAGTAAATTGCACTTTATTTCAAGGAGAAAAAGCTGAAGAAGTTGCTGAGTTTTTAGATTTTGTTACTGAATTAGGTGTTGAAGGAGTCACTATTGCTCCAGGTTTCAGCTATGAACATGCACCTAAGCAAGATGTATTTATCAAAGGAAAAGATGTTAAAGATTTATTCAGAGGAATTTTTTCCATAGGAAAAAATCGTAAATGGAAGATAAATCATTCTTCTTTATATCTGGATTTTCTTGCCGGTAATCAGGCTTATGAATGCACACCATGGGGAAACCCTACCCGTAGTGTATTTGGTTGGCAGAAACCTTGTTATTTATTGGCTGATGAAGGATATGTTGATACATTTCAAGAGTTAATAGAAACGACACCTTGGGAGAAGTATGGCAATGTACATAACCCTAAATGTGCAAATTGCATGGCGCATTGTGGTTATGAAGCTACTGCGGTAGAGGATATGCTAGCTAATCCTCTTAAAGGATTGATGGTGTCTTTAAAAGGGCCAAAAACTACGGGTGATATGGTTGAGGTTGCTACTCCTGATTATTCTGAACAAGATGAACCATCATCGCTATCAGAAATTCCGGTTAAAGTTGAATCTTGATAGATTAACGTGAAAAGTTGTTCTAGGATTTTTAAAATAATTATTAAGAAGCGGATATTTGCCTTGGGAGATTGTGTTTTGGTTATGTTAAAAAATATTAGACTGTTTGCCGGTTTTTTTATTATCTTTCTTGGGATTAATAATTCATTTGCAGCAGCAGTAAATGGAATTGATGTAAAGCAGGAACCTGTAAAGTTACTTGGAGCAAAAGAAATTGTTCTCACTTTTCAGGATGAACTTTTAAATGTAATGAAGAAAGGTCAGCATTTAGGGTTTCAGGGTCGTTACAAGCAACTTGAAGCTGCAATTATCAAGAGTCATGACTTAACTAAAATTGCCAGAATTGTTGTCGGTAGAGAATGGAAAAAATTATCAGACGAACAGAAAGTTAAATTGACAAGTGTTTTTAGTCAGTTAAGTATCTCTGCGTATGCCCATAATTTTAAAGAATATTCCGGCGAATCCTTTGAGTATTTATCAGAAGATAAAACTGCCAGAGGGGGTGTGATCGTTCATACAGTTTTTGTTCTTCCTGATGATAAAGATGTTAAATTTGATTATATGCTGAAAAAAAAGGGAGATAATTGGCGAATAATTAATATTATTGCTAATGGTGTTAGTGATTTGGCTTTAAAAAGGTCTGAATATACAAGTGTCCTTAAGCGCGAAGGATTTGATGAATTAATTGCAAAAATCAACGAAAAAATTGATAATTACGCCAAACATTAAATTAAGGTCATTCCAATGCATACATTTCCACACAATAAAGGAGTATCAACTTTATTTATTACTTTGCTTATCTCGTTAACACTTTTTCTGGCGGGCTGTGCCAGTACAGAAGTGATTGAGGAAGATATTGCTGAGGTTGACGTTGCTACGGAGGCAGATCCCTTTGAGGACTTCAATCGCTCGATGTTTGGTTTTAATGAATCATTGGACACATATCTTGCAGAACCTATTTCTGATGCTTACTTGTGGATTACGCCTCAGTTTGTACAAACGGGAATTGCCAATTTCTTTAATAACCTTAAAGATGTAAATGTAGTGTTAAATGATATGATGCAAGGTAAATTAATGCAGGGAGTTGGAGATACTGGACGATTTACTGTTAATTCAACCATTGGCTTGCTTGGTTTATTTGATGTGGCGACAGAAATAGGACTGGAAAAGCATGAAGAGGATTTTGCCCAAACGTTAGCTGTCTGGGGGGTTCCTGCAGGGCCTTATTTGGTATTACCAATTCTTGGTCCATCAACTTCCAGAGGTGTGCCAGGGGCTGTTTTTGATACAGCTGCAAATCCTGCCAGTTATATTGGGTTACCAGTTCAAGTGGTCCAAATGTTGAATGCAAGAGCAAATGCAGAAGGTGCACTAAAATTTATAGATGAGGCAGCTTTAGATCCTTATGTTTTTACTAGAGAATCCTTTTTGCAATATAGAAATCATTTGATTACTGATGGCGAATCTGAAATTACTGATGATTTGTTGGACTTAGAAGATGAGTTCTATGATGAAGACGAGTTATCTGATGAATTTGAAGCGTTAGATACTAACGAACTTTCTGCTGAAGTGCCTCCTGTTACAAAAAAAGGAATAGACGAGCAAGTCGTCGAAAAAAACAGGCTTTCAACTGGATTAAGTTCTGAAACTAAAGATTTTGAACAAGCTTCTGATTCGCTTGATGGTGCAGTGCAATCCCTTGATGAGGCAACAACATCTTTCGAGGAAGCAGGGGACAAAATTATTCAGTTGGAAAATCAATAAAAAATTAAGCTGCAGGGACGTGGTTTAACTATTTGATTGAAATTTCTCAAGTTGGTTTCTTTTACTAAAAGATCTATTTCAGCATATTTATATACACGGATCTATATTTATTCTCAGTTTTAAGCTTTTCTAAGTAATATGTAAAGTGCTGATTAAGCAAGTTATGAATGGCAGTATATTTGTATTATTATGAAGGACTGAGCCTCTTTTGGGGCTACTTTAACCAATCAAATTGAATTGTGAGCAGCTGATTCCAGTGATGCTAATTGAGAATTATGTGTCAAAATTCTTAAAGTGGTTGCTACTATATACATAAATCCGAAAGACCAAACCAATCGGTGTTAGCAGATTCATTATTTATGGATTTGCTAGCTTCTTTTTTCTCATCAAATTCATCGAGAATATACTCCAGTCCGTAGATATTATTTCCATTAAACTCTTTGGACAAATTGTCTAACATATTTGGGTTGTTGTTGAATGTTTGTGTTTTCATCGTTTTCTCCAAATCCTTCTTTTTGTTAACCATGAAACAGAATTAATGACATATATCCTATTAAAAAAAATTAATAGACTCTGTTTCAAATTCAATTCTCAATTTTGATAAATTGAAGTTGAATACAGCTTAACTCCCAGCGGATAAAATAGGTATTGTCCCCAGGTACTAATTGAATAATTTTTTTATATGTGCTGCATATATTGGATTAGTGCCTATACAAAATGAATCAGGATCTAACCTCAGAGGAAGGAGTAGATTATCTTAAGTTGAAAACCCAGTCATCAGAGCTAAGGTCTATATGGCTGCCATTTCAGCACTACAACATAACCCTGATATTAAAATACAAAATCTAAGATTGCTAAAAAATGGTAAATCTAAAATGAGTGCACATTTGTTTTGGTGTTATAAAACACCAAAGACCTTATCAAGTTCAAGCCAACTTATTATAACTTGACCTGGTACTGAGAGATGGTATTTGCGTCCGCCTCCGCTTCAACTACGCATAAAAGCCACTCAATTGATATTAATGTATTTTAAATTATGTGTCCGGTTTAGTGTAGCCACTTCAATCATTAGTCAGCGTATGTTAAGCAGTAAAGGAGAATCATCGATATCTCAATCATTTTTTTTAGAGTGTGTCAGAAAATCTTATGTGCTAGCTTTTAGTCTATCTAGAT
>CAZZIX010000149.1:0-6633 GCA_964654345.1 uncultured Methylomarinum sp. | reverse complement strand
ATAGCTTTTGGTATCGGAGTTTTATTTCTACACATCACGGCTTGATCTATACTTCCTGTATTTCAACCATGTAACCGAATTAATAACTCAGCTTCCTCTTTACTCAATCCGCATTGTTGAATAAGCTCTTCAATATTTGCACCATGACGAATCTTCTGAATTGCACTTGAATATGGATGATTAAGCTGTAGTCCATTTTGCTCAGAATTAACTAATTTTTCAGCGACTACTTCTAATTGCTGTCCATTATGTGATATTCGGTTATCCACAGATATCGCGGCTAAGCAAATCCCTGCAATATCATTATTATTCCTCTGGACATTATTACTAAGAAGTATAAAGTTTTGCTTTAACTTTCTATGTTCTAAAATCAACCAGGCAAGAGCACCAAGCAAAATAATAGTAATAAAAGAGATAATCAATAAAACATTAACCATTACACTATTTCATCAATATGTTGGACAGTAGACTCATTTTCGCTATGGTTATCTTCATGATTTTTCTTTTGCTCAGAATGATTTTTCTCTGACTGTTTCTTACGCTCCCTAATGAATTTATTTGGCATATTGATAGGATAAATTCGAGAAATTGAGTGTATTTCATTCATAACCACCTCTCTATTTCAATAATCCTAAAAAATAAGCCTAACTATTCTTTAGAAACAAAGTAATATGCAACTTATTTTTCAAGGTTAAAACATTTCTTCTTTTTCTTCATCACTTAGAAATTTATTTAAATCTACTAAAATTAATAGCTCATTCTCTGTACTCGTGACGCCTTGAATGTATTTTGATGATTCTTCATTCCCTACATTAGGCGCATTTTCCATTTCTGAAGCCCTTAACTCAACAACTTCTGCAACACTATCAACTAAAATTCCAATAATATGATTTTCTGTTTCGATGATAACAACACGCGATGAATCATCTGTTTCTTTAGACATTAGCCCAAAACGATTGCGTGTATCAATAACGGTAACAACATTACCTCTAAGATTAATAATACCTAATACATAAGTAGGTGCTCCAGGTACGGGGGCAATTTCGGTTATTCTTAGTACTTCCTGTACCTGCATAACATTGATACCATATTTCTCATCACCTAACCTAAAAGTAACCCATTGCATAATTGGATCGTCTTGTTTATCTTCTTCACTCATTTCCGTTCACCAAAGTCTTAAATTATCTATTATCTATTCTAGTTGAAAGTTAAATCATTGCTGAAATTTATATCAATTTTTTCTACAAGGAATCAGCCAGTCGGCATCTACAATCACTGATGGCTCTTTCTCAACGGAATGTTCCTTAGGAATCTCATCAAGCAGAGCACTAAAATAAGTATCTAAAGCTAGTTCTTGATGAATAATTTTCTGATCATTTTTTTTATAGTTCATTAATTTACCTGATTTTTTCTGGGTTTATAGTAATCAGGCTAATTTATAGCCATTTCTCTTTCTACTTCAACATTTTCTTGCAGTAAGAATTCTAATAATTCTGTATAAGCCACAACAGATTTCGAATCCTGATCAACCAGAGGAGCTGGGATACCTAGATGACTAGCATCTCTTATTTTTGTATCAACAGGGATAACTGAATCCCAAATATTTTTTGGGTATCTCTGCTGTAATAAAACCAGACTATCTTTAGCGGCTCTTGTTCGTTTATCAAACATAGTTGGGACTATAGTAAAGTCTGGAGGTATTTTTCTTGATTTAAACACCATTTGCAGGGTATGAACCATCCGTTCCAACCCTTTTAGCGCAAGATGTTCGGACAAAGTTGGAATCACAATATGCTGACAAGCCGCTAAAGCATTAATCATCAAAACGCCTAACATAGGTGGGCTATCAATAATGACATAATCATAATCACCAGAGACTTTCTTTAATGCATGGGTTATAACTAACCCCATCCCGCCTAATGTAGCAACTTGTCTATCTAATGTTGCTATAGCGATAGAAGCAGGTAGTACAGATAACCCATCAAATTTTGTCTTCTGGATATAGGGTACTGGAGAAATATTTTTCTTTTTTTGTCCTGTTTCTTGAAATAGGTTATAAACACTTAACTCTAAATCATCTGGATTCAACTTAAAGTAACTGGTTAAAGAACAATGTGGATCAAGGTCTACGACTAAGGTTCTAAACCCTCTTGAAGATAACAAGCCTGCCAAGGAAACAACCGTTGTTGTTTTCCCTACGCCTCCTTTTTGATTAGATACAGCCCAGATTTTCATACGCCCCTACATTTCAGCAGTTTTTAAGGAATGGGAATTAGATAAGGAATGAAAAATAAATAAATTGTACATTATTGCGCAGAGTTTTTGTTTGTCATCGTTTGTATAGCAAAGGCGCATAGCAGGCTACGCAACTATTGCTATACAAACGATGACGGACAAAAAGGCAAGCTAGAATGTATAAGTTATTTATTTTCCATTCCTAAGTTGTGCATTCCTAAGTTTAATAATTCAGCTCTTTCTTTATCACTCATTCCGTATCGTGAAAAAACTTGAGACATTAACACCAACACGACGCGCCGGTTTTTAATTCTTCCTTTCTTACTATAGTTATCGGCAACAGGATGGAATTCTCCATAGCCAATTGCAGACAATCGTTTTGGTGTAATTCCATTTTTGACAAATTCTCTCACTACCGCAGTAGCTCGCGCCGATGACAACTCCCAATTTGATGGAAATTCTAATGTCTCAATCGACATATTGTCCGTATGTCCCTCTATATTAATTACATTTGGCATTCGCCTGACTAGATCAGCAATTTTTTTAAGAATAGGGTTTGCTTTACTTGATAATTCAGCTTCACCACTTAAAAACAGTAGTTCACTATTCATTTCAAGCTCTATCCAAAAATCATTTCGTTTTACTTTAACTAAATCGTTTTTCACAAAGGGTTGCAAAACATCTTCAAATTGTTCTGCAATCATTTGTAACATTCGCCTTTCTTTTAATATTTCTTCACTCAGGGCCTGATGATCATTATTCTGTTCTTCTACAGCAACAATTGGATTATCTAAGATAATCGGCTTAATAGTTGTTGGCTCTTCTCCTACGGGCACAGAATCAACGACTTTTAATGGTTGATAGTCTCCTAAAAAAGCCCCCCCTAAAGCCTCTACTAACACCTCATATTTTTCATCGTTCTCTATAGCAAGCGCATAAAGGACAACAAATAAAGCAAATAATAAGGTAACAAAATCAGCATAAGACACCAACCATCTCTCATGGTTATCGACCTGTTCAAAAGAATTTCTCTTACGTCGCTCTCTAGCCATTGGAATTATTAGGTGTAATATAGCCAGACAATTTTAACTCTATATTCCTAGGATTTTCCCCATCTGCAATGGCAACAATACCTTCTTGTAACATTTCTTTGGCTTGTAAAAGAGCATAAGCCTGGGCTTTTAATTTATTTGAAATAGGTAAGAATAATAAATTTGCAAACCCAACGCCATAAATAGTCGCGACAAAAGCAGTCGCAATACCAGCGCCTAACGATGCAGGGTCTGTTAAGTTTTGCATAACATGAATTAAACCCACCACAGCACCTATAATACCGATAGTAGGTGCATAACCACCCATCGCTTCATAAACCTTGGCTGCTTGCATTTCCTCATGCTCAATTGTATTAAGCTCTACATCTAAATAATTTCTAATTAATTCTGGGTCGCCACCATCAACCAAGAGTAACAAACCTTTTTTGGCAAAAGGGTCACTCTCCTTATCTGCAGCATTTTCTAGTCCTAACAAACCCTCTTTTCGTGCTATATGACTCCAGGCCACAACTTTCTTCAGTTGCTTCCCAAGTAAAAAATTTCTTGGCTTAATAATAAGTAGTAGGACTTTAATACTATGAAAAATTATCCTTGTAGGAAAATGTAATAATGTTGCACCTAATGTGCCGCCTAATACAATAAGTAAAGCAGGAAAATTAATTAAAGAGGTTAAACTTCCACCTTCTAAAAAGTTTCCACCTAAAATAGCGGCAAAGCCTAATAAAACACCAATAATACTTAAAATATCCATTAACCTAGTCTTGTAAATTCATGCGCTATTTCATCAAGACTTAAAACCTTATCCGCAAGGTTTGCATCGACAATTGCTTTAGGCATTCCGTAAATAGTAGAACTGGCCTCATCCTGAGCCCAAATTGAAAACCCTTTCTGTTTTAATTTTATTGCCCCCTCTTTTCCATCAGTTCCCATTCCTGTTAAAACTAACGTCAAAACATTAGCTGAGTAATGTTCTAAAATTGATGCTAACGTTATATCCGCACAAGGACTGAATAGTTCACCTTCTTGTTTTTTTCTAATTGAAATTTTTTTATTTCCTGCTGAACTTTTCACTTCCATTTGCATTCCTCCTGGGCCTACTAAAACCACTCCAGCAGTCAAACTATCACCATCAACAGCTTCTTTTACTTTCACTTGGCAAACTTGATTTAATCTTTCAGCAAAACTGCGGGTAAATTCTTTAGGCATATGCTGAACTATCAAAACTGGAAATAGGCAATTAGCTGAAAGCTGAGTTAGTATTTTTTGAATCGCAATCGGCCCTCCAGTGGAAGCAACTATCACTAACAATTCAATTTTTCTATTATTAGTTCTAACGGAAGATAAAAGCTGTTTTTGAGTCTTTGCGCTATTTAAGGATGATTTTAATTTCGGACGAATACCAGTTTTATCAGAACTAGCATCAAAATTTAATCTGGTTTTTTTAGTCTGCCTGGCAACATTACGAACACTTTGTCTTAGTATCCGTTTAGCTAATTCTTTATTACCATCAATTTGTTCTAATTGTTTTGGTAAAAAATCAATGGCTCCTGCATCAAGTGCATCAAGCGTTGCTTTAGCACCTACTTTTGTTGCAGCCGAAAACATTAATATAGCTGTAGGGCATTTAGCCATGATTTGTTTAACTGCTGTAATACCGTCCATAATTGGCATTTCAACATCCATGGTAATAACATCAGGTTTTAATTGGGTAGCCAAAACAACGGCTTCTCCACCATTTAATGCAAAACCAACAATTTTAAAGTCTGCTTCTTCCTCTAGTACTCTTTGTATACTTTTACATATAAAAGTAGAGTCATCGACAATTAATACTCGAATAGTCATTTCTATAAAACAAAGCTACGCCACATACCTTTTCATTAACCCTGGAACATCTAGAATTAATGCGATTTTCCCATCACCTGTAATTGTTGCGCCAGCTAAACCATCTAATCCTTGTAATTTGGCACCTAAGGGTTTTATAACAACTTCTTCCTGCCCAATCAACTGGTCAACGACAAAACCAATTTGTCTTCCACCTGAGTTAACAACAACAACATGCCCCGTCGTTTGCTTATCAGCAATATAATTCGGATCATTCACCAACCAATCACTTAGAAAAAATAAAGGTAAAGCTCTATCCCTAACCATAATGACTAACTGTCCATCAACTACATTGGTTGTTTTCAAATCTAAATCTAAAATTTCTAGAACGCTTGCTAAAGGTAGAGCAAATGCCTGACCTCCAAGAACAACCATCAATGTAGGCATAATGGCAAGGGTTAGAGGTACTTTAATAATAATTGTACTACCTTCGCCTTCTACCGAATCAATTTCAACTACGCCATTCATTTGATTAATGCGGGTTTTTACAACATCCATTCCCACACCCCGTCCTGACACATCTGAAATTTCAGTTTTAGTTGAAAAACCGGGCATAAATATCAGATTAAAACATTCTTTATCATCAAGCCTTTGAGCTGTTTCTTCGTCCATTAATCCTTTTTCAACAACCACTTTCCTAAGCATATCCGCATTCATTCCCTTACCATTATCCTTAATTGATAACTGAATATGGTCTCCTTCCTGCGATGCAGATAACACTACGAGTCCTTCTCTCTCCTTTCCTGCTGCCACTCTATCCTCAGGAGCCTCAATTCCATGATCCACTGCATTTCTAACTAAATGCACTAATGGATCAGCTAACGCTTCAACTAAGTTTTTATCTAAATCTGTTTCTTCTCCAACCAACTCTAGTTTAATCTCTTTTTTAAGACTTCTAGAGAGATCTCTAACAACGCGTGGAAAACGCCCAAAGACTTTCTTTATTGGCTGCATTCTGGTTTTCATCACGGCTAACTGCAAATCTGCAGTCACAATATCCAAATTTGAAACAGCCTTGGCTAAAGGCTCATTTGCTTCAGCTTCAGAAGCTTTGAGCGTTTGAAATCTATTTCTGACTAAAACCAGTTCTCCAACCATATTCATAATCTCATCAAGAATATGAGTATCAACTCGAACCGTTGTTTCAGCTTGAGGAGTTGCTGCTTTTGTAGCTCCTTTTGCTTTTGCCACTGCTTTTTCTTTTACAGGTGCTTTTGCTGGTTTAGTTTTTACTTGCGTGTGCTCAGGCTCTTTTTTAAGCACTGGCTGCTCTACAGGTTTGGATATTTTTTCTATTTGTGGCTCAACGTCTTCCTTACTTGTTGTAACACTGACTTCCGGCATAATTTCTTGTTTCTGAGTTTGTGTCTCAGCAACCGAGCTATTAAATTTTCCTTTCCCATGAAGCTCATCTAATAAATTATCAAACTCTTCTTCGGTTATATCAGCTGAAGAAATTTTCTCA
>CAZZIX010000148.1:0-6648 GCA_964654345.1 uncultured Methylomarinum sp. | reverse complement strand
TAACAAGTTATTAATCACCTAAATATTCAGTTTCTTCACTATTTTCTTGATTACTCTCATCTTTATATTTCTTTATCGTCTGTTGTAAAGCTAGACGCTGTTTATCTAATTCAAGTAATTCAATTTCTCTTTTTAGGTATATATCCGCTTTTTTTCTAACTGAAAAGCTTTCCTTTTGCATAGCTAAACGTCTTAATTCATAGCGTTTTTTAGCATTAACATCGGTATCAAATTCTATTTGTTTTTGCTGCTGTTTTAGCTCTAGTTCTTCAACATGAACTTTACTCTTAGTTTCTCTCCAACTTGCCTGTTCCTTTTCAAATTCAGCAATCTTTGCCTCTAGCTCTTTTTCCTTTAATTTAGTTTCATGGGCAATTAGCTCAATTTTTTCTTGCTCTTCTTTTTCTCTTAACTTAGCCTGATAAGCTTCTTTCTCTTCAAGTTCTGCCGATAACGTCATTTCCTTTAGGCTATTATTGTGTTTAACTTTCTCTGAATGAAGTCTTTTCCTTATTACAAACTGTTCACGTTGGTGCTGTTCTTTTTCTGATAACAATAATTTTAGATTCTCTGCATCGACAGCCGTTCGTTCTCGATCTAATTCTGCTATTTTATTGATTTGTTCTAACTGTAATCGTTTATGATCAATATTTTGGTTTTTTTCATCTTGTTGCTGACGAAATAATTCTTCTCGTTGTTGTTCGCTAAATTCAAAGCTTTTCTTAAGCACACTAAGATAAACTTTTTCTTTTGCAAATTGCACATCAGGAAACTCTTCAAAACTTGGTTTAAGCCTACAGGTCACTTGAGATTGAATATTTTGCAAGATCAACATTTCATTAATTTTTGAACAAATCCTTTTCTCAATGAGTTCTAATCCTTCTTGTACCCAATCACCATCTGACAAATTGAGAAGCTCCCTGTTGACTATGTCTGTCACCGTCCCATAATAGGCTTGTTTTATATGTTCATTTAATTCTGCTAAAAGCTCTATATTACTCAAGGCATAATTATAGGTTGCTTGAAACCTTACATCTAAGGTTATATCAATGGTACAAAAACCATCATATAAATCAACACTATCCGTACAATTCCATTCTTCAATAGAAAGTGGGTATACCGTATGAAAAAATCGTTTTACAAAACTTTGTGGACGTAAAAAGACTTTTTTATAAGCACCAAACTTACTGTAAACAACTTGACGATCAACTTCAAAACCAGCTTCCCACACATCGTCAGACAAATCTGTGTTGGCTGTATCCACATCAGCAGAAACCAACCAACTATCTATTTCTGTCGCTACACTATTCATTAGACTCAACCCACTTTGTACGTGCCCCTACAGCCCGTAATTGCCTAATTTTATCACCCATTTTTTCAGCAACGAGAGGATATAAATTAGGAGAAAATTCGACTGTTCTATGATCTATTTTTCTTAGAAAACCACGATTCAGCAGTAAACCAACAGCAAACATTCTAGACCAATCTGAATAACGCCTAGCCTTTTCAATTTCTGTTTTTTCAATTACCATTTGTAGCTCATCGTTTTCATTAATAGTAAACTCTGTAAATTGTCTTAAACATTCAAAGACCAAATCCTCTTCCTCACCAGTTAAGGGGCCTGGTGCAGTAAATTCAAGTCGATAAGATAGTAAAACAGTAAAAAAATCAACCATGGCTGCACAAATAAAAGCAAACAGTGAAAAACCATTCCACATTGAGACATCAGGCTTTACTTCTTCAATAAATTGCTTATAGGTCATTAATAGCGGTGCTTCGGGCAACCCAAGCCCGATAGAGTTAGATAACCGTCCTATTTGTATCTGTACTTCGCTGTAATCATCTAACACTTTATAATAAGATTTTTCAAGATCATTTGTCACATCAAGAGCTCCCAAGCCCGCTTGCAACCCTTGTACTTTTTTATCTAACTCCAAAAATTCTTGCTCCAAGAGCTCCAAAGATTGTTTCTTTTCCTGATGGATTTCGTTGTAATGTTTCCAAAAAGGTCCTTTTCCAACCTGGTTTTTATATTTCTCAACAGCGGAAGGATGAGTTCCAAAATAGGCTTGAGAAACTTCCTCAGCCGTTTGCTTTAACTCAACATGTTGCTGTTTTAAAACATCGCCTTTAATTTTTAATACCTCACCTAAATATAGTTTTATATCCTCTCTAACTTGATTAAGACGATTAATATGAACCGTATCATGTTGTGATATATCATAAAACTTAAAATATGAAAATGAAATAGAAGCCATTAAAGCAATTAATAACGACAAAACAACAGAAAAATAACGTAAGCGATTTGCTTTCCAGTGAATGCCTGCTATTTCTAAAGAACAAATAACAATGATTGATTGAATAGCAACCGTGATGACTAAAGCAATCCAAGGTGTGATGAAATGTTTTAAACCATAATATGTAGTGAACCCTGACGCAATACTTAACATTAATACAATAGGTATCGTCCATACTTTGAGCATACCTACAAATAAAGTTTGTACGCTATTTATCAAATAACCTACGCCAGCATTTTTTCTTTTTATTTTTTCTGCTTTATACATAACAAATAGTGTTTTAGTTGGAAAACAAACAATTATGGTACCTCGATTAAAACGATTCGTTATTATACTCTCTCATCATTCTTATACATCGTTTCACTCATTTTCTTTCCGTCTTTATCCCAGATAGTCACTAGCCCTTCTCTTTTTCCTTTGATAAATTTACCTTCAACTCTTTTTTGACCATTTTCATGCCAATCTACCCAAAGCCCGTGTTTAACTCCATTTTTATAGTATTTTTCTACAATTTGTTGACCTTTATTACTCCACCAGGTCCATAACCCTTCTTGTTTTCCTATTATATAAGTCCCTTCACTTTCTTTACAGCCATTTGAATGCCAAGCACTAAAATGTCCATCTAACAGGCCGTCTTTATAACTTTCCTCTTTCTTAACTCGCCCATTACTATCCCGCGATAAAAACTTTCCATTAAAAGGCTTATCTTGACTGGGTTCATAAAAAACACCAGCCCGTTCTACCAATCGATTAACTACTTTACTAATGACTTCGGTACCGCATTTTGAACAAAAATTTACCTTCCCACTTTCAGGAAATTTAGTACCGCAATTATGACAAAACATTGTTTAGTTACCTTTAATAATCATTGTTTTTAACGATTTCTTTAATTCTCTTGTACAGTTTATTGACATCAATTTGTAATGGGCTTGATTATAAAGTGTATTGTAGTAAAGAAGGTTGGACTAACTGCTCCGTTAACCCAACGTCTTTAGTAAAAGTGGCGTTGGGTTGCCAAAAAGACGGCAGCCCAACCTACAATATTTTTTCACTTTTAATCACAATTAGTATTGCCCCTTCCACTTTACTTGTCCATCTGGCTGCCAAATAGTCCAGCTTCCTACTTGAACTCCTTTTTCCCAATTCCCTTTAGAATACATTTGACCATTTTCAAACCACAATACCTCACCGCCTTGCTTTTTTCCATTAGAATAATGGACTTCTCCTTCTTTTTGTCCATTTTCAAACCAGGAAGTCCATGATCCATTTAACACACCTCTAGACCAGGTTACTTGATTTTTCTTATTTCCATTTTCAAACCATTCAAGTTCGATTCCATCCAGTTTATCTTCTAAATATCCTACTTCCTGTGCTTTTTGTCCATTCTCGTACCAGGAATGCCAAACTCCACTTCCTATTCCATTAAAGAATGTTTCTTCATTTTTTTTATTTCCCTGGGGATAATAAGCGACTCCTGTTCCACTAAAAGGCTTCCCTTCATAACAAATCAAATTATTAATTTTTTGCAAACTATTGTAATCTACAACTTTTAAAAATACTTTATTGCCGCATTCTGAACAAAAGTTTGCATTTGCTAACAATTGATTACCGCAGTTGCAACAAAACATAAAACACCTTAATTAACATAGTTCAGATAAAGTACAAGTATAATTCATCAACTTACACAAGCATACTAAAAGAGGACAATATTTTGCCTAAAGCCAGTGATTTAAAACAAGGTTCCGCAATAGAAATAAACGGTGAGCCTTACGCTGTTAAAAAGATTGAAGTTAGAAACCCTACATCGCGAGGAGCTTCCACTTTATATAAAATTCGTTTTGCTCATATGAAAACCAAGCAAAAATTAGACGAAAGCTATAAGGGAGATGATTTTCTTAAAGAAGCTGATTGTTCAAAAGTGATGGTTCAATATTCTTATCAAGATGGGGGAAATTATACTTTTATGAACCTTGAAAGCTTTGAACAATATACGCTGAACAAAGAAGATTTAGAAGGTCAAACAGAATATCTAACAGAATCTCTGGAAGGCATTATTATTTTACTATTAGATGACGCGCCACTTGGTATTGAACTACCTACCACTGTCAGCCTAGAAATTGTAGAAACACCACCTGCAATGAAAGGAGCCAGTGCAACAAATAGAACAAAACCGGCAACATTAACAACAGGTCTTGAGGTACAAGTCCCTGAATATATTGAAACGGGCGAAATTATTAAAATTAATAGTTCAACCGGTAAATTTATGTCCCGCGCCTAAAAAACCTTCTGATATTAAAAAGCAATTATGTCAAAAAATATTTTATGTATTCACCATTCCAGCTTACTAGTAAAAAACACACAAGCTTCTTTAAAATTTTACAGTGGGGTTCTGGGGTTACAAGAACTTGAACGCCCTAACCTGTCCTATGACGGTGCGTGGCTAGACTTAGGCAATCAACAATTACATTTATTAGAGCTTGAAAACCCTGACCCAACAACGGGTAGGCCTGATCATGGAGGTAGAGATCGCCATATTGCTTTTTATGTAACCGATCTTGACCCATTAAAAGACGATCTTGAGCGAGGTAAGGTAAAATATACTTTAAGTGTATCAGGGCGTAGAGCAATTTTTTGTCGGGATATAGATGGTAATGCTTTAGAGTTTATTGAAAAACCTGATTGATTTTTTGATATTTTTTCATAGACTCCACGATCCAGTAGGTTACAATTCAACTATATCTTAGTCGATACCACCATCGGCCTAATTGTTCATGTAGTGCATATGTGCTTAATCTTAATGCATTGGCAGAAGGTATAAAATCAAGAACTGTCAATTGAGCTGGATAAGAATGAAAACTAGTAGGCGCAGGAGTCACTTTAAACCCAACTTTTTGGAACTGTTCAACAGCACGAGCCATATGCAGCGCATGAGTCACTAAAACAATCCTGCTGATTTTTTCTTTGATTAATAAATTATAACTAAATTGAGCATTTTCAGCTGTATTACGACTTTTATCTTCAAGCCATTTTGCTTTAATATGAAAGTCATTAATTAACGTGTCTTGAATTAGTTTTGCTTCTGGAGGAATGTCTTCATTCAAGACGTTGCCCCCAGTGGCTAAAATTGGTAACCCAGTTTTTTTAGATAATCTAACCGTATATCTAAGACGATCAAAAACCTTATTTTTAATCGTGGCTTGATTACCATATTCTGGTGCAGCAGCACTTACTCCTCCACCTAAGACAATGATTGCCTGTGCATTACTTTGTTCTAGTTGTTTTACTGTTAATGCCTTATAAATTTCTTGTATTGAAGCAAGAAAAGTTGATACCAGTGGTAAACTTAAAATACATAATACTAATAAAGAAATAATAATTATATTGTTTCCGAGCTGTTGTTTTTTTTTGCTAATTAACAAGCCACAGACTGCTAGAACGATTAAGCTTGCGGGTGGTAAAATTAATGCTTTAACAACATAGATAAGAAAGATGTCCATATCAGTTTATTTTATAAATATAATTGCATTAGTTAATCACAGTTTTTCGGGACAAACAGACTCTAGTCAGCCTTGCTTATTATTGAAAAGTTCTTTGGTCTTATTTATTCCAAATACACCCATCACTGACTTTTTCGATTGCTGCTAGACGTTGTAGATGAGATTCTTCCTCTTTTTCCGAACAAGATATAACCTTTAATCTTGGTCTCTCAGCCGATAAACGAACTATTTCCTGTTTTTTCTTTGTCTCATTTTCATCTAATTCAAGCAGAGAAAATTGCCCACCTGTCATAGCCAAATAGACTTCAGCTAAAATCTCGGCATCTAATAATGCACCATGTAACTCTCTATGACTATTATCTATCCCATAGCGTTTACATAATGCATCTAAACTGGCTCTAGCTCCTGGATGTTTTTTCCTGGCAAAAGGAAGTGTATCAAAAACAGTACTGTAATCTTCAAGCTTTCCTTTTTTATTTTTAAGCATTGAAAGCTCATGGTTTAAAAAACCCACATCAAACGGTGCATTATGGATAATTAATTCTGCACCTTGGGTAAACGCTAGATAATCATTAACAATATCTTCAAATTGAGGCTTATCTTCCAAAAACTCATTGGTTATTCCATGTACTTCAATAGCTCCATCGTCTATTAACCGATTTGGATTAATATAAACATGAAAAGAATTATTAGTTAATCGGCGATTAATCAATTCAACACAGCCTATCTCAATAATTCTATGTCCGTCCTTAGGGTATAGGCCAGTGGTTTCTGTATCTAAAACCACTTGCCTTATTTTTTCTACTGTCATTTTTCTACCTTCCAGATAACAAATTTTTTATTAGAGGCAATAA
>CAZZIX010000147.1:3055-6686 GCA_964654345.1 uncultured Methylomarinum sp. | reverse complement strand
GCAATTAGACAGTCATCTATTTTTCATCAACAAGATATTTATCATATTGAAATGTAAATGATAAAGTATAAATATTTATAATTCATCACATAATAACTCTAAATGCCTTTACTCTCATCCTTTTATCAACAGTGCCTTGATTCACCTGGTGCCATTGCTTTTATTGAAGGAGATCAACAGCTAACTTATCAACAAGTCCAACAGTTAATTAACCAAACTAGTTCATTACTTTTATCTAAAAAAAATAATTACCAACGTGTAGTTATTGCGTTAGATCGAGGGATTGACGCAGCAGTAGCACTTTTAACGGTTATCAATATTGGCGCATGTTATATTCCTTTAGATTTAAAAAACCCTGCCAATCGATTAAATTATATTATTAAAGATGCTGATAGCCAATGTGTTATCGGCAAAGGTCCCTGCCCAGAATGGCTAGAGCAGTCTCAACTATGGTTAGATATGGATCAACATTCTTCCAGTAATGATTATCAGCCAGAAAACCTATCACCTGAATCATTAGCAGCCATTCTTTACACATCAGGATCCACAGGAAGCCCAAAAGGCGTGGCTCTAAGCCATAGAGCCATGAAAAATTTTTCTGATTGGGCAAACCATACCTTTAAAATAAACAATAAAGATATTATTGCTTCACTTACGCCCTTTTATTTTGATTTATCTGTCTTCGATTTATTCAGTAGTCTACGTTGTGGTGCAACAATAAATTTTATTCCAGCCAGATTAACCTTTTCACCTAGTCGTTTAACCGCATGGCTTAGTGAAAACCAAATAACTCTATGGTATACCGTGCCTTCAATACTGAGTTTTATTGCTTTAAAAGGAGCACTTGCCAGCACTCCCCTACCCTATTTAAGAACTATTTTATTTGCCGGGGAAGTTTTCCCTACTACTCACTTAATAAGTCTTTCTAATCAATTGCCAGAGGTTGATTTTTATAATCTGTATGGTCCTACTGAGACTAATGTCTGTTGCTACTGGAAAGTAGATAGAAACAGATTAGCTAAAAACACACCTATTCCGATTGGTTCTCCTGCTTGTAATTCAACCTTATCTATTAATCCAGAAAATAATGAATTAAAAGTACAAAGTGTCAACAATCTATCTGGCTACTGGCAAGAAGGTAAACTAATTTCTGCATTAACGACTGATAATTTTTATCTCACAGGAGATAAAGTATCACTGAATGAATATGGCGAATATTGCTACCACGGTCGTCTAGATCGAATGTTAAAATGCTCTGGTTATCGAGTAGAGCCAGCAGAAATAGAACAAGTAATATTACAGAACCCATTTGTAGATAACTGCGCTGTGATTGGATTGCAAGATAGCACTAGTGGGCAAAGGCCCGCCGTTGCAATTGTTTTAAAAAATGATGGGGATCTTGCTACCATAATTAAACAGCTAAAACAGAAGCTACCTGCTTATATGCAACCATACAGATATATAACGCTTGAATCTTTGCCCTATCTGACAAATGGAAAAATAGATTATCAATCGCTAAGGCAACTAATGGAAAAAAAATGAATCAACTCCCACCTATAGGTGATATTCAAGCGTCAAAACAACGTTTTATCCATTGTGCGCAACAAGGCATTTTAAAACATGCAATTAGTATAGTAGAGGGTGGTAGTGGCGATGATTTTTCTACCCTAGTTTTAGCTCATGAGAGTCTGGGTAAGTTTTGTTTAGACAGTGGTTTATTACTTTCTATTAATGCACATCTTTGGGGGGCTATTTTTCCATTACTTAATTATGGGAACGCAACACAAAAACAAGACTATCTTGTCAAACTTTTATCGGGTGAATTTATTGCGGGTCATGCTATCACCGAACCTCAAGCTGGATCAGATCTTAATGGTTTATTAATGACGGGTGAATCAACAATTGATGGCATACTCTTAAATGGCCATAAACGTTTTATTACTAACGCTCCCATTGCCGATTTATTAGTCGTCTATGCTCGATTAGAAAATAAACTGAGTGCTTTTATTGTACATAAAGATGATCCTGGGGCTAAATTCCTCAAACAACCGAGTGTATCTGGTTGTAGCACCGCAACTATGGGTGATGTAATCCTAGAAGACTGTTTAATTCCTCAGTCAAGACAACTTGGTAAAACAGGTGCGGGTAATATAATGATTCAACAAGCATTAGAGTTAGAACGAGCCTTTATTTTTGCCGGCCTTTACGGGGTAATGGACTGGCAATTACAAACAGTTATTCAATTTAGCCGGCAACGTCGGGTTAATGGTTTTCATTTAGGGAAAAACCAGGCAATTAGTCATAAAATCGCTGAAATGAAGGTAAGACTAGATAGCACTCGATTATGGGTAAATGAATGTGCTAGATTAAAAGACAACAATAAGCGGATCACTTTGGTCAGTGCTCAAACCAAATTATTTGCAGCGGAAGCATTTTTACAATCAAGCCTGGATGCAGTTCAAATTATGGGTAGCAGCAGCTTAGTTGAAGATAATCCTATAGCCCGATTAGTTAATGATGCTTTAGCAAGCCGATTATTTTCAGGATCTTCAGAAATACAAAAAAATATCATTGCAGCTCTATTAGGAACAGGTGAAGGTTACAAATAAACTTTTTAATGTATTAAAAAGTAGCGGTATACACATCTTCTACATTCCGCAAGCTAATCAACAAAAAAAACAAACCTTCATCACATTTATTCACAATTTACTATCTTTCACTATCATAACTTTAAATTATTAAAAAAATTGGCTTTGAAGTTATCTACCCCCTCAATAAATACATATATCCAATTGATTTATATAACATTATAATTTTATGTACAAATTTCATACAAAATAAAGAACATACCCATTATATAAGGGTTAAAGCCTTGTTTATGCAACTAATCCACAGAGTTATCCACAGAAACTGTGAACAACTTAACAATTATTTTTTGTAAACAATTTTCTACTTTTTTATAAACTTTTAATGATTAAAAGTGGAGAGAGAAAGAATCCAAAATATCAAAACCTTATAACCTTTCCTGTTATTTAGAAAACCGTATATAGCGTCTCATAGGTGACCCTGCCTTCCAAGTAAACCCTTCTGTATAGTAGTGCATTAATGACAAATACCCAACAACTCCTAACGTGACTGCTTTGCGTATTTCCATTTCAAAGAAAAATCGAGTAATCATGTTGATCAGCTCATCCCCATATGCCTGGAGTAAATAAGTCAGAATAAAAGATAGTAAAGGAAGCACTAAAAATACATGTAAATTACATCTAGCAGCATATTTATAAATTAAATTCTGTGGGCTTTGGTGATGTTTATTGTAATCATGAGTCACATAAAAAACGTAAGCCGTTGAATCATGTACTAATCGTGGGATTAAAATGGACAAAAAATAGTATTCTTGAGTATAAAAATAAAAACTACTGACAATGAGCATCGTATTTGCCCACAGAAAATATTTTCCAAATCGTGTTGAAATATATCGTTGACATAAAATTGTGCTCAAGATTAACCCGATAGTCAACACTCCAGCGACTAATTGAACCCAGAGGACTTGATTCACATCTAAACTATTTTTTAAAAAAATACCGATATAAATAAATATTCCGGCACTGACACTTAACCATAATAGCCA
>CAZZIX010000147.1:0-2955 GCA_964654345.1 uncultured Methylomarinum sp. | reverse complement strand
GTACCAAAAAGAATCTGAAACAATAAAAAGTGTTTAGGGCTGCTCGGCAAAATTGATTGTAAATAATTATCCCAGAAATAAATATCCACCATATAAACGGCAAAACTAAGTGGAATAATTAAATACAGTCCAAGTATTAATTTAAAAGATACTGCAAGTTTATTTTCTGCTAATGATTCTTGAGTAGAAATATTAGATGCGCTCATACTATTGGCTTTATTTATTGTTATTATTTATTGTTATATTAACGATTCACCCTTACCAAGTACAGTTATGACTTTTCAATTACATTCCCGTCTTCAGTCAGACACAATAGAAATAGGTCGCTTCACTTTATCAAGGCTACTTTTGATCAACGATAGTCAATATCCCTGGTTTATATTGGTTCCTGAAAGAGCCGAGATAACCGAGATATATCAACTATCTGAACAAGATCAAGTTTTATTACAGCAGGAATCCAGCCTATTAGCTAAAACTCTAGCTGACATTTATCATGCCGATAAAATGAATATTGCTGCTATTGGTAATAGGGTCCCTCAACTTCATATTCATCATATCGTTCGCTATAAATATGACATTGCCTGGCCTGCGCCTGTTTGGGGGAAGTTCGATGCGATTCGATATTCAACACAACAGCTTGAAACAGAAAAAGCTAAATTAAGTGAGGCTCTTAGAGATCATTTAATTATTAATAAAAAGACCTAATTAACTAAAAACTCCGTAAAAAAAACATCCCTAAAGCCATCACTATTTGAATGTTTCTCTAGCGCTTTAGCAATAACCTTTTTTGTTTCTAACCGCAAAGCCTCACGCTGCTCCATTGTTTGTAAATCTGCAGCAGAGCGGCCGGTATAGTTCATAATTAATTCATGCCTTAATGCTGGCAAATGTTTTTTTACCTTTTCAATAAACTTTTCACCTTCAATCATTAGCTGGACACTCACTGCTAAATATTTATTTGGTTTATCCAGATTAACAGTAAACTTAGGTGTCATTTCAATATATTCTATAACAGGTTCACTTGTTTCATCATCGTCACCTGCATAGGCAAAAGTTGAGGTAAGAAAAAAACTGAATATTAAAATAAAAATTTGCATATACGCTCCTAATCTATTTGTTTTACTCTAAGAATAAATTTAAGTATAGAGATTTCTCATTTAAATCCTAGGCATGGGATAATATAATAAAAAACAATTTAACAACATATATTATGACTAAACAACCCTTTGGCCCTGTAATGATTGATCTTGAAGGTTTGACACCTTCACAATCAGAAAAAGAAAAAATTAATCACCCCAATACAGGTGCGGTCATTTTATTCTCCCGTAATTATAGTTCTCCTGAGCAAGTCACACAGCTTATTAAAGATATTCGACAGGCTCGTGATGGAGATATTCTTATTGCTGTTGATCAGGAAGGTGGCAGAGTACAGCGTTTTCAAACTGGTTTTACTCGATTACCCCCTGCTTCAATTTTTACAGAATCCCCTGCTTTAGCTGAATCTGCTGGCTGGTTGATGGCAACTGAATTATTAGCCGTCGGTATAGATTTTAGTTTTGCACCGGTGCTTGATATTGATTGTGGAATAAGTGAAATAATCGGCAACCGTTCTTTCTCTCAAGATTACAAAGTAGCCACACAATTAGCTAGTAGTTTTAGACAAGGAATGAATTCAGCAGGAATGGCTGCAACTGGCAAACATTTCCCTGGTCATGGTGCTGTTGCCTTAGACTCTCATTTGACCTTACCTTATGATAATAGAGACTTACAAGATATTCGAGATAAAGATTTGCAGCCTTTTAAACAATTAATCACAGAAGGGCTAGAAGCCATCATGCCTGCTCATGTGGTTTATCCACAAATTGATTCACTCCCTGCTGGTTTTTCGAGCCAGTGGATTCAAAATATATTGCGTGATGAACTAAATTTTAATGGCACTGTATTCAGTGATGATTTAAGTATGGAAGGTGCAGCTTCAATCGGTGATTTCCCTTATCGCGCTAAACTTGCACTTCAAGCAGGATGCGACATGGTATTAGTCTGTAACAATTCGACTGCTGCCGATGAAGTTTTAGAAAGTATTCCAATAACTTCAAGTAATATAAGAGAAAAAAGATTGCAAATAATGCGTGGCAAGCCCCAATTTTCACGAGCACAACTTATTGATAATGAACAATGGCAACACATATCACAAACAATCAGCCAATATGCCTACGCCTAACGAAATAATTCAAATAGAAGCCTCTGCTGATTGCTTATATACAGAATCTGAGGTTGAATCAGCCATTGATAATATGGCAGATAAAATCAACCTGTTTTTAAAAGAGACAAACCCCGTCATTCTTTGTGTAATGAATGGAGGTGTGGTTATTGCTGGCAAGTTATTAACCCGATTAAACTTCCCTTTAACTTTTGATGTGATTAATGCAAGTCGATATTTAAACCAGACTTCTGGTGGCGATATTCAATGGAAACACAAACCAGAAACTAATCTTAAAAACAGAACTGTGTTGATTGTCGATGATATTCTTGACCAAGGACTAACCTTGGAAGCTATTATTAATTATTGTAAAGACCAAGCTGCAACGTCCATCTATACAGCTGTTTTAGTTGACAAAAAATTGACTTATCAAAAACCAGTCACTGCTGATTTTATAGGCCTGGAAGTAGAAAACCGCTATCTATTTGGTTATGGTATGGATTATAAAGGCTATCTTAGAAATGCACCAGGTATCTATGCCTGCAACGAGGATTAAACATGTCAAAATTAGCCATCATTGGAGGTACTGGGTTAAGCCAAATGGAAGGTTTAAATATCACGGCAACCGAATCACTAGAAACACCTTTTGGAAACCCTTCTGCAAATTTTGTTCATGGCAATATTAATGATAAAGACATTGTTTTCCTGGCTCGTCACGGAAACCCTCACACTATCCCACCACACAAAATAAATTA
>CAZZIX010000146.1:2139-6719 GCA_964654345.1 uncultured Methylomarinum sp. | reverse complement strand
TCTTCCCCAAACTCTTTTTTAATCGCTTTAGTAAACACCCTAGCATTAGGCAAATGCTTAAATGTTAAATAGTAATGTCTTATAAAAAATAATATTTCCCAATGTAATTGAGTTAACTCAAGTTCATTTAGTTTAGCTATTTGCAATGCAACAATTTCGTTCCAGTCATCTTTATTAACTAAAAACCCTTCATCCGTTGTTTTTAGAATAGTTCCATCAACAATCAACTCCATGTTCGAATCACCCTATTTTTTTCTGTCATTTTAACTAAATCAGAATAATCTATAGCTTCAACACCAAAAAACAATTCATTTCTAAGGACGCCTCTTGTTTCAATATCACACTTTAAGACATATAAATTGATTGTAGATTTATGCATTTCCTGTAATTCATCATTTAATTTACTACCTTTAATAAGACGAAAAATAGCACTTTCAAGGAAAACAACATCATCACTGCTTTCAATCCGGTTTAAAAGAGAGCTATCAAAAGTTGATTGGAAAATTAAATGTAACATGACAAAAGAAAATCCTGAGAGCTTTGTAGGCTGAGTAGGGTGCAATTAAAAGTGAAGATTGTAGGTGCTGCCGTCTTTTTGGCAACCCACCACTACTTTTGCTAAGGATGTTGGGTTAACGATAGAGCTGTTAGCCCAACCTACCCATTATTACTTCACTTTTAATCACACTCGGCTAAAATAGCTTTTTTTGAAACTTACACTATACTACCTTACTTAATAAGAACAATTTAATAATTAAAAGGACGTTATGAAAAGGAAACCAGCAACAATCAATATGGGATAAATATAATATTCAATCAATACTTCTATGCCTGATATTTCTAAGTACCTTGACTACAATCCTAAAAGAGTTCTTTCCTATCTAAAAATTTTATTAAAGGAAAGATGCTTAATATCTGCAGCTTTTGGTGTCGGTGAAAAAGATACTTTTTTAACCGCTATCATAGAGATTGATGAAAAAAAACAAAACCTTACAATTGATTGCGGCCCAAAGGAATATCTAAACAAAAGACTACAATCTAGTGCAGTTATTAAATTTTCAACAAAATATCAAGGCATCAAAGTTCGGTTTGAAGGAAGAAAAGTTAAAAAATCTGGAGACTCTAGTCAGCCGTCCTTTATTATTCCTATTCCAAATTCAATTTATTGGCTTCAAAGACGCCAATTTTACAGGGTAAAATCGCCATTATCCAAGAAAAGTTCTTGCATTGTCTCTTTTTATAAACCAGAAACAGAAGAAGAAATAACAGTTGAATTGCCATTACATGACATCAGTGGATCTGGATTTTCCTTGATTAATGAATCAGAGGAACTTTCTGAGATGTTTAGTCCTTCTTCAAAATTTGAAAATTGTATTCTCAAGCTTGAAAATGAAGAGGATCAGTCAATTTCATTTGAAGTTAAACACGCTACACCAATAAACCCTAACAAAATTCAGACAGGTGTTTATATTGGCTGCTATATTACTAATATTACATCTAGAATGGAATCTACAATCATTCGTTATATGCAAAATATTGATCGAGAAATAAAACAAAAACAAATATAAACAATCCAAAATACACCTATTCAAACAATTTTAGGGTTATTTTATTTCGACAATATCGTAGGGTTTTTATCTAAAAGTAAAGTAATGCACTTTATCATCAAAAATCAACAGCATAGTAGTTCATTAAGTATATAATACGAATCATTAATAGTTTAAACCTATCTTTCCATGGAAGACCTATCTCAATATATAGTCAAACACCCAAAGAAAATCTTAGCTCACTTTAAAACAATGATAGCTAATAAATGTCTGATATCAGCTAGTTTTGGCGACAAACACTCTTTTATTACAGCGATTATCGATATTGATGAAAAAAAACAATTAATAACGGTTGATTGCGGTCCTAAAGAATACCTTAATAGAGAATTGCTGAGTCTAAATATCGTCGATTTTAAAAGTGAGGTTGATGGTGTTAAAGTTCTATTTAGAGGTCACGGTATAAAAAAAGCAGGTAAGATGTCGCAACCCGCTTTAACCATGAAAATGCCAGAAACAATCTATTGGATTCAAAGACGTAAATCTTATAGAGTCAGATCACCTTTATCAAAAAATAGTTATTGCTCCATCTCTTTTTTTACCTCTGATGGTGATGAAGAAACTCTTAACTTCCAACTCTTTGATCTTAGTGCTTCTGGTTTTTCTATTATGTGCGATACAGCAGAGGAAGCTGAACAGCTACTTCCTTCATCTGAATTTCACAATAGTCTATTAATTCTTGATGGCATGGAAACCTATGATATTTCTTTTAGCGTTCAAAGAAAGTTTCCTGTAAACCCTGAAAACCCATTAAAAAGCCAACGAATTGGCTGTCGTTTTATAGATCTCTCTCCAGCCGATGAATCTTCTTTCTTGCGCTACACACAAGCGATTGAACGTGAAATAAAACATACCTTAGGCTAAATAACCAACATGTCTAATTCACCCTTTTTAGAAAAAAAAATTTATAGTGTTTCTGAGCTCAATAGAGAAACAAAAAATTTATTATCTGACCACTTTGCTTCGATACAAGTTGAAGGCGAAATATCTAATTTAAGCCGCCCCTCATCAGGACACATCTATTTTTCTCTCAAAGATAAAAATGCTCAAATCCGTTGCGCCATGTTTAAATCACAGCAACGACAACTAAAATTTAAACCCGAAAATGGCAAGCAAATCATTATTTCTGCTCAGGTTAGTTTGTATGAAGCTCGTGGAGACTATCAATTAATTGTTGATAAAATGCAGGAGGCAGGTGAAGGTGACTTACAAATTGCCTTTGATCAATTAAAAAATAAATTAAAAAATGAAGGTTTGTTTGATTCAAGTCTTAAGCAGGAGATTCCTGAAATACCTTCTCAAATTGGTGTTATCACCTCTCCCAGCGGAGCAGCAATTCACGATATTTTAAGCGTCTTGAAAAGAAGATTTCCAGCCATTCCTATTATTATTTACCCAACATCCGTACAAGGTGATTTAGCTAAATCTGAAATTTCTGCTGCTTTAGAAGAAGCAAATAAACAAAAAAAAGTCGATGTACTTATTTTAGCCCGTGGCGGTGGATCGATAGAAGACCTTTGGGCTTTTAATGAAGAGCGTGTTGCCAGAGCCATTGCAAAAAGTAAAATTCCTATTATTTCTGGTGTCGGTCATGATGTTGATTTTACTATTGCAGATTTTGTTGCCGATCTTCGCGCTCCCACACCATCAGTTGCTGCGGAAAATGCTGTTCCTAGTCAGGTTACTTGGGCATCCAGATTTGAGTCTATTGAAAATAATCTAAAGAAAAATATTCAACGTCAACTTTCACTTTATCAACAGTCTACGAATTGGCTTAGCAAACGGTTGCAACAGCAACACCTTGGGGAAAAGTTACAACGCCATGCTCAAGCAATTGACCTTGCTGAGGCTCGCATGATTCGTGCAATACAAAACAAAATAAAGCATAATAATCAATTAGTTAAAAATCAAGTCTCAATTTTTCAGCAATACAAACCAGACACAAAAATAGATCGCTATAAAGAACAACTCCATTTTTTAAGTAGCCGACTAAACAATTCAATTCAATACCAACTGGAAAGACTGCAAAAAAAACACCTCTCTCTTAATCAAACTTTACATGCAGTGAGCCCTTTAGCAACACTAGGTCGAGGTTACGCTATTGTTAGCGACCCTAAATCATCAACAATCATAAGCTCTACTCAAAAACTCTCAATTAATGACAAAATTAAAACCCGTTTAGCTGATGGTGAATTAATTAGTCAGGTTATGGAAATCAATCATGATTAAAAAACTATTATCTATATTACTGTGTTCTCTATTTTATTCTCAATTATGCTGGGCAAATAAACTTCCTGAGCAATTGACGGTTCCTGGCGGCATTATAAAAATACCTGTTGCTGAAATTAAGCAAATACCCCCCACTGTATTTTTTAATGGTATTCGAACACTAGTCACCGCAAACAAGACGCATTGGATAGCATTAGTTGGCATTCCCCTTTCTGCAAAAATTGGCGAACATGCAATCACCATTAAGACAAAGACTAAAACTCAGAAAAAAGCCTTTAACGTTATCAATAAAGACTATCCAGCCCAATATCTAACCATTAAAAAGAAACGGATGGTCACTGGGTTTACTAAGGAAGACCTTAAAAAAATAAATGCTGATAAAAAAGCGATGTCTAAAGCAAAAAAAATTTGGACAGATCAAGACATTGATGCTGATTTTATTGCCCCTGTAGATGGCCGGTTAAGTAGTTTATTTGGTTTAAAAAGATTCTTTAATGATATTCCAAAGCGTCCGCATAATGGACTTGATATTGCAGCAGTCACTGGAACTCCAATCCTAGCCCCTGCAACGGCTAAAGTTATTGATACAGGAAATTACTACTTTAATGGAAATACTGTTTTCTTGGATCATGGTCAGGGCTTATTAAGTGCGTACCTGCATATGAATGAAATTAGTGTAAAACCAGGTCAAATAGTTAAACAGGGCGACACATTAGGTACCGTTGGAGCAACAGGACGAGTGACTGG
>CAZZIX010000146.1:0-2039 GCA_964654345.1 uncultured Methylomarinum sp. | reverse complement strand
TTTTTTTTGGCAACCCAACACTACTTTTGCTAAAGATGTTAGGTTAACCATAGAGCTGTTAGCCCAACCTACCCATTCTTTACTTCATTTTTAATCGCATCTGCCTAAGATTATTTCCTTGCTAAAATTTTAGCAACTGTTTGACCCATAGCAGAAGGTGTAGGTGAAATGGTAACGCCTAAGTCCTTTAGCATTTCTACTTTTTCTGCCGCTGATTCACCTGCTGATGAAATAATCGCCCCAGCATGGCCCATACGACGACCTTTAGGCGCTGTTAGTCCTGCAATATAAGCTATAACTGGTTTTTTCATATTTTGACTTGCATAAATCCCTGCTTCAACTTCTTGAGGCCCACCTATCTCACCAATCATCATCACAACTTTAGTTTCATCATCCTGTTCAAATTTCTCAAAAATATCACGATGTGAGCTGCCGTTAATCGGGTCACCACCAATACCAACCGAGGTTGAGATACCTATACCAAGCTCTTTTAATTGGTCAGCAGCTTCATAACCCAATGTTCCAGAACGACCTACGATACCAACTTCCCCTTGTTGATAGATATGGCCAGGCATAATACCTAGCATAGATTTTCCAGGACTAATTGTTCCTGCGCAATTTGGCCCAGTCAGCACCATCCGCTCTTTTTTAGGAAATTTACGCAAAAACTGTTTAACTTTCATCATATCTTGTGTAGGAATTCCATCAGTAATGGCTACACAATATTTAATGCCTGCTTCTGCTGCTTCCATAATTGAATCCGCCGCAAATGCGGGTGGAACAAAAATAATACTGGCTTCAGCACCTTCTTGTTCAACTGATTCTCTTACCGTATTAAAAACAGGTTTATCCAAATGTGTTTGCCCACCTTTGCCAGGTGTAATACCACCTACAACATTAGAACCATAATTGATCATATCCTGAGCATGAAAAGTACCAATTTTACCAGTAAACCCCTGCACAACGATGCGTGTTTCTTTATCAATTAAAATAGCCATTTACTCCACTCCTTCTGTTGCTTCTTTTGCAACTTGTTCATTTCGTGCCTGAACTGCTTTTTCAGCGGCTTCTGCTAAAGATGAAGCGGTAATAATGGGCAATCCACTCTCAGCAATAATTCTTCGACCTTCTTCAACGTTAGTACCTGATAGACGAACAATCAAAGGAATTTTTAAATCAATTTTCTTAACTGCTTGAACCACACCTTCTGCAATCCAGTCGCAGCGATTAATTCCAGCAAAAATATTAACTAGCATAGCTTTCACACCTCCATCAGCTAAAACTAGACGAAACGCTTTTTCAGTACGCTCAGCAGAAGCCCCACCCCCTACATCAAGGAAATTTGCTGGTTCTCCGCCAGCCAGCTTAATCATATCCATTGTTGCCATAGCAAGACCAGCACCATTGATCATACAACCAATGTCCCCCTCTAGCCCAACATAACTTAACCCTCTATCTGCTGCGGCAGTTTCACGTTTATCTTCCTGGGTTTTATCACGTAATTCAGCTACTTTTTGACGACGGAACATAGCATTATCATCAAATCCCATTTTTGCATCCATAATCATTAATTTGCCGCTTCCACCCGTGACAATCAAGGGATTAATTTCAATCATATTGGCATCTAAATCACGCATTGCACGATAGCAACCCGTAATTAATTTAACGGCTGGGCTTATTTGTGAAGGTTCTAATCCCAAGGCAAAAGCCATTTCTCTTGCCTGAAAATCTAATAACCCTACGGCTGGATCAATTTGAATTTTTTTAATTTTTTCAGGGCTATTTTCTGCCAGATCTTCAATATCTACACCGCCTTCTGCCGATCCGACCATAATGATGCTTTCATGTGTTCGGTCAACTAAAAGACTAAAATATAATTCTTTGGCTATATTAGTCCCTGCTTCAATATAAAGTCTTAAACAAACTTTACCGGCAGGACCTGTTTGAAGCGTAACCAAACGTTTACCCAGCATAGATTCAGCTGCTGCTTCCACTTCTTCATGAGATTTACAGATCTTAACACCACCCGCCTTACCACG
>CAZZIX010000145.1:0-6728 GCA_964654345.1 uncultured Methylomarinum sp. | reverse complement strand
TCTATCGTTAACCTAACATTTTTAGCATACCGTTTGTTGGATTGCCAAAGAGACGGCAGCCCAACTTACAAATGTCTACTTTTAATCACACCCTAGACAAACATACCAGTTGGCGTAGTTTTTGCTCTATCATCAAAGATGGTTTTGAATTAACTTGTTATGTGCGCTCATTTGTAAAATAAAGAAGACAAATAACAGGCCTGCCCTTAATACACAAATTATGTAACTCCCATTCCTGTTCATTCTTCCAAATATGTAAATTTTTTTAAAGTATTAATATGCCTCATAGCAATGTATTGGTTATCATATTATCCTTCCTGATAATGAGTTGTTCACAAAATAAACAAGATAAAGTTAATAATGACTCTATTCATATTTCTCTTCCCATCCAACTGCCCAAAGATAACATTAAAAAAACCTATATAGTAAAAAAAGGGGATACTCTGTATTCGCTAGGTTTACACCTAAAGGTAGATTATAAAAAGATTGCAACATGGAATGGTATAAAGGCACCTTATAAAATTAAAGAGGGTCAAAAGTTAAATCTGGAGAAGTTGGCTGTAGCCAGTGAAAACAAACAAATCTTAAAAGAACAAAAAACTTCTACTATTGGTAAAGTTATTTTATTTGACTCTGCTAATTTGCCCCAATCAAATAAACAAAAATTTATTGGCCATCATTCATTACAAAGAGATCTAATGATTGCAGAAGTTCTGCAGGCCAATCCTCAGTTAGAAATTGCTCGTGCCGTCTGGAAAGCTTCAACAGCAAAAATCAAACAACAAGGCACTTTACAAGACCCCATTCTAGCTTATGGTTTAGCACCTTTTACTGTAGATAGTGATTCAACTGACTTTGTTCAACAATTTCAATTGTCGCAGAACATTCCATGGCCTGGTAAGTTATCGTTACAAAGTGATGCCGCGATGCTTGGTGCTAATAGAGATGAAGAAAAAATAAATGTACTAAGGCTTGAGCTGACTGCCCTAGCGAAAAAACTCTATGGCGATTGGTTTTTTATTCATCAGGCTCATCAAATTCATCACGAAAATGTTCAACTACTATCGCATGTTAATAAAATTGCGAAAATTCGTTATCGTATCGGTAAAGCCAGTCAGCAGGAGGTTTTACAATCTGAGTTGGAATTATCTTTAATTGAGCAACATAAAATTATTCTTAATCAACAAAAAACAGAAATTTCAGGACACATCAATACACTACTTAGCAGGCCAGCAGATACCCCCGTCCCCTTAGCAAAATCCCTGCCCCATCCTCTTCCAATGACTAGCTTAAAGCACCTACTAAAAAATGGGGTAGATAAACATCCAAAAATTAAAGCACTTTCTGCTGATATTGAGTCCTGGGAGCTAAAAAAAGAGAGGGCTATTCTTGAGGCTTTACCTAACTTCAATGTTAAGGCGGGTTATAGCACCCAGATGGTTAATTCGGATAAACATTTTACCCTTGGCTTTGCTATAAATTTACCCTTAAATTTAAGTAAATATCAGGCTGTTGAAGATGAGGCCAGTGCTAATTTAAAACGAGCACAATGGAAAAAACAAGATCAGGTGCAGGAATTGGAAGAATTAATTCAACTCTATTTTTCTAAAGTTAAGAAATATCAAAACACACTAACTCTTTACAAACAAAAAATATTACCCTTGGCTAAACAGAATAAACAAGCCGCTTTAGCAGACTATCAAGCAAGTAATGGTGGCTTTTTAGAACTGATTAAAGCCGAAAAGGATTGGCACAGTGCTAAATTAAAAGAAAAACAGGCCTTAGTTGATTATCATGAGTCTTTAGCTTTATTTGAATATGCTATTGGCATCAACGAGTTCTCCGCAGGGAACGATTTATGAAGCTAGTTGCTATTGCATCAAGCATTATTCCTTTCTTTAAAAATATTTTTTCTTTGCCTATTTCTCGAAAGAATTTATCCATAGCGACTTTATTCGCCGTTCTACTTTGTATTATATTTGCTGGACTATTCTTTTTTTCTACTCAGTCTGATTCTTTTAAAGCCGGAAAATATCAGGTTAAAATCGATCTTATTACTGATCACCTTCAAAAAGGGAAAAATGAATTAACATTGATAATCAGTGATAAGGATGGCTTACCAGTCAGGGCTAATTTAAGAGGGAGAGTTTATAACAAAGAGATGACGATAAAAGCATCCGTTGATATTACAACTCAAGGTAAAGGAATTTATCAAAGTGTTGTTATCTTGCCTGAGAATGGCGAATGGGTCTTTGCTATCGATATGGATAGTGAAAAACTTGGACATGGTGATCTTGTTTTTGCTTTGGAAACAGGGGATAAATCACTTCAACTTCTTTCTACCGAATCAGAACTTATTGACTACTACACTTGCTCCATGCACACATCGGTTAAATTAGCAGTTGATGGCACTTGTCCAATTTGTAGTATGGATTTGATTCCCGTTATGAAGCAAGGAAAAGAAGAGATGGGCATTGTCACTCTTGATGGAAAAAAACGACAACTGATTGGCGTGACAACAGAAATAGTAAAAAAAGGAACATTTACTAAAACAATAAGAGTAGCAGGAAAAATTAACTATGATGAAAGCCGTTTAACTGAAATTACACTGAAATATGATGCATGGATTGAAAAACTGGATGTTTATGATATTGGACAAGTTGTCAAAAAAGGAGACCCTCTTTTTAATATTTATAGTTCTGAACTTGTTTCAGCCCAACAAGAATATTTAGCCGCATCACAAGGCAGTAAGGAATATAAATTTGCTGCTGCTGAAAGGCTTAAATTGTGGGGAGTTAATGCTAAACAATTAAATGAGATAGAAAAGCGTGGAAAGATTTTTTTTAATCTTTCAGTTTTATCTCCCGTCCAAGGTATTGTAGTGAGTAAAAGTATTATCCAGGGGGTTGTTGTCAAATCAGGAAGACCTCTTCTTCGCATTGCTGATTTATCAAAAGTTTGGCTGGAAGCATCTATTTATCAAAGTGATATTCCCTGGATTAAAGAAGGTGTCGAAGTTGAAATAACGGTTGATGATTTACCTAAACACCAATGGATAAGTGTCACTAAACGTCTTGACCCTTTTATTGACCCTCTTACATATACGACAGGCGTTCGTCTTGAAATTGATAATAAAGATGGGCTGTTAAGGCCTCATATGTATGCGACTGCATATATTAAAGTAGATATGGGAGAACGTTTATTAATACCAGAGTCTGCAGTTATTTTCTCTGAAAAAAAACGGATCGTTTTTCTTGATCTGGGGAGTGGCAAGTTAAAGCCAGTTCCAATAAAGACCGGATTACAAAATGGAGATTATATTGAGGTTTTATCAGGACTCAAGGAGGGTGATAAAATAGTCAAATCGGGACACTTTTTAATTGCCTCTGAAAGTAAATTAAAATCTGGGTTAAACCAGTGGTGAATAATAATGGATCAACCGATTTTATCGGCAAAATTATTGCCTTTTGCTCTACTCATGCTCTAGCAACCCTTATCTTTGTTTTTGGCCTTAGCTTTTGGGGGTATCAATCTTTACTTAACACCCCTATTGATGCAATACCTGACTTATCCGATGTACAGGTTATTGTTTTTACCGAGTGGCCAGGAAGAAGCCCTGATCTCGTTGAAGACCAAATCACTTATCCGCTAACCAGCTCATTACTCTCTGTTCCGCATGTTAAATTTGTCCGTGGCCAAAGTTTTATGGGGGCAAGTTTTGTTTATGTCATTTTTGATGAGCAAACAGATATGTATTGGGCGCGTTCAAGAGTCATGGAGTTTATAAGCAGCGCAGCCAAAAAATTACCTGAGGGCGCAGATCCTGTTCTAGGTCCTGATGCAACAGGAGTTGGCTGGGTATTTCAATATGCATTAATAGATAAAACGGGGCATCATGATCTTGCAGATTTAAGGAGTTTTCAAGATTTTAAGTTACGCCCCTGGCTCGAATCGGTTTCAGGTGTTGCTGAGGTAGCCTCTGTTGGCGGCTTTGAGAAAGAATATCAAATTACGGTAGATCCAAATAAAATCGCCAGTTATGGCGTTACTTTAAAACAAATCGCTAAAGCAGTACGCCGTTCTAATAATGATGTAGGCGGGCGTGTTATTGAAATTGCAGGTCATGAGCATTTTATCCGAGGTCGTGGTTATATCAAGTCCATTGCCGATATTAAACAAATCGTATTAAAAAGTAATAAACACGGAATTCCCTTACTTTTAGAAAATGTTGCGAAAGTTAGTTTAGGTCCTGCAATGCGTAGGGGGCTGGCTGAACTAGATGGAGAAGGTGAAGTGGTGGGGGGTATTGTTATTATGCGTTATGGCGAGGATGCCATGAAAGTTATTCAAGGGGTAAAGCAGCGCATAGAAAATATTCGCCAGTCATTACCACCGGGCATTGAGATTGTCACCACCTATGATCGTTCTACATTAATTTCTAAAGCGATTGATACATTAAAAAAGACCTTAATTGAAGAGTTTATTGTTGTTTCTTTAATTATTTTTATATTCTTACGCCAATTTCGAATCACCATTATTGCAATAATTACCCTCCCAGTTGCTATCTTGTTGGCCTTTATTCCACTGCAAAATCATAATATTACAGCTAATATTATGTCGTTGGGAGGTATTGCTGTTGCCATTGGTGCCATGGTCGATGCATCAATTGTTATGCTTGATAATATTCATCGCCGTTTGAGTCAAAAGATAGATCAACCTCAAGCAGAAATTGTTATTAAGGCGATGCAAGAAGTAGGGCCGAGTATTTTCTTTTCTTTGGCAATTATTACCTTATCCTTCTTACCTGTATTTGTTTTTGAAGGAACAGAAGGACGATTATTTCGACCTTTAGCTTACACTAAAACGTATGCCATGGGGTTTGCCGCTTTACTTGCTATTACCTTAACGCCAGCTTTAGCCACTGTATTAATTCGTAAGGAAAAAAAACCTTCTAAGGACCAACTGATACGCAAAATTTATGCGTTATATCAACCCATTGTTCTTTTTGCCTTAAATCATCGAAAACGCATCTTGTTAGGTGCAATTTTGATGCTAGTTTTAACAATTCCTGTTTTTAAACAGTTAGAAACAGAATTCATGCCGCCTTTAAATGAAGGAAGCATTTTGTATATGCCAAGCGCTCCTCCAGGCATGTCAATCACAGCCGCTGGGAAAACGCTCCAAGCAATGGATGCACAATTAAAGCAGTTCCCTGAAGTCAATCATGTATTCGGTAAAATCGGTAGATCTACCAGTTCTACTGACTCAGCCCCTTTATCTATGGTGGAAACCATTATTACTTTAAAACCCAAAGAAGAATGGCGGGAAGGATTGAGCTGGGATGATCTAATCGCAGAAATGGATCAAGCACTGGATTATCCTGGTATGCCTAATGTCTGGTGGATGCCAATCCAAACGCGGACAGAAATGCTAGCAACAGGAATCAGGTCTAGCCTGGGTATTAAAGTATTGGGTGATAATATAGAAACACTTGAGAAATTAGCAGTAGAACTTGAAAAAATTTTACAAGATGATGAAAGAACAAAACCCTATACTCGTAGTGCTTTTGCAGAACGTTTAACGGGAGGGCATTATCTTGATTTCGATATTAACAGAGCCAAAATAGCTCGTTACGGACTAACAATCGCTGATGTTGAAGATGCCATTAAATCTGCAGTAGGCGGAGAAGAAGTCACTCAAGTTATTGCTGGCCGTGAGCGATATACGGTTAATTTACGATATGCTAGGGAATATAGAGATAGTCCTGAGTCATTAAAACGAATTTTAGTAGATACACCTAGTGGCCACCCTATCCCTATCAGTCAAGTTGCAGAGCTTAATTTTAATCATGGCCCTCCTATGCTTCGTAATGAAAATGGAGAGTTGGTTTCTTTTGTTTTTATTGATATTAAAGACACGGGTATTGCAGACTATGTGGAACTAGCACAAACGGTTATTAACGAAAAAGCTAATATTCCAGCAGGGTATCGAATTAGTTGGGCGGGGCAGTTTAAATATTTACAACGAGCAGAAGAAAAGCTTGGACTGATGGTGCCATTAACTTTAAGCATTATTTTTCTATTGCTATATTTTAATCATGGCTCTGTAATAGCTGCTTTAATTATTCTATGCACAATTCCTTTTGCGCTTACAGGCGCAATTTGGTTGCTCTATATTTTAGACTATAAACTTAGTATCGCTGTCTGGGTTGGTTTAATCGCACTTGCTGGTTTGGTAGCCGAAATGGGCGTATTAATGATGCTATATTTACGAATCCATTGTGAAGAATGTACAAAAGAACAATTGCAAAATAATTTAAGTGAGGTCATTAGTAGAGCCGCTGCACTCAGGATTAGACCCATGCTAATGACCAGCCTCACATTGTTATTGGGCTTTATACCCATTTTATGGAGTGATGGAACGGGTGCGGATGTGATGAAACGAATTGCGGCTCCTATGGTAGGTGGAGTTTTTACTGCCTTATTGATGATATTGATTGTGTTTCCGGTGATTTTTTCATATTGGAAAGAATGGGAGGATAATTAGGTGAGCCATTGAGCAGAGAGATTATTCTGTAGGTTGGGCTGCCGTCTTTTTGGCAACCCAACATAAAAGGCAGAAAAATGTTAGGTTAACGATAGAGCTGTTAGCCTAACCTACATAAATAACTTATGTCTTTCACTTAAAACTTAATAAATATCCCTTTAGCTTTTAACAATTTCGAGGAC
>CAZZIX010000144.1:0-6754 GCA_964654345.1 uncultured Methylomarinum sp. | reverse complement strand
ATGATATGAAATATCAATGTAAACATCAAGCTAAATCAAAAATTCATCTCTATAGTTTTCACCTAGACAAAGATCGAGTATGTTTCTCGGGTGATGTATATAATCGAAAGGGTTGTAGCTAAACGGCGCTCTACATTCTTATTAAAAAAGTAAGAAACCTGCTCAACCTTAAAAGGGTAACGCTATATCAGGTTTCACTTTAACAAGCAGTGCTTTAAATTTTGATTGGATACGTTGTAAAGCCTCTGTATTATCCGCTTCGAAACGTAGAGTCAATGCAGGTAAGCTGTTTGATGTTCTGACTAATCCCCAGCCATCAGTAAACTCAACTCGCATTCCATCAATTTTAATAATTTTTCCTTCAGAAAAATTTTGTTCTGCGAATATTTTATCCATAATGTGAAGACTTTCTTCTTCGCTTAATTTAATAAGAATTTCAGGTGTGTTTAAGCTATTAGGAAAGTCAGCAAAAACGTCAGCACTATTACGGGTGTCTGCGGATAAAATTTCAATTAGACGAGATGCAGCGTACAAAGCATCATCAAAACCAAACCAGCGATCATTAAAGAAGATGTGTCCACTCATTTCACCTGCTAACGCGGCTCCAGTTTCCTTGATTTTTTCTTTCATGAAAGAATGTCCTGTCTTGCACATTAAAGGACGCCCTCCATTTTTTACAATTTGTTCACCTAGATGGCGAGAACATTTTACGTCATAAATTATTTCTGAACCTGGTTTTAGAGTAAGCACATCTTTGGCAAATAACATCATCTGTCTATCAGGCCAGATAATATTTCCTTTGCTATCTACAACACCTAACCGATCACCGTCACCATCAAATGCAACGCCCACATCTGCCTTATGCTCCTGGACAGTTTTAATTAAGTCAGTTAAATTTGCAGGATTATTTGGGTCTGGATGGTGGTTTGGAAATGTTCCGTCAAATTCACAAAATAACTCAATAACTTCACAACCTAATGTTTTTAATAGTAGTGGAGCAAGTTGTCCTGCTGCACCATTACCACAATCAACAACTACTTTCATTGGGCGGACAAGATGAATATCTTCAGAAATAATGCCAATATATTCATTGACAAATAAGGTGTTTTCTTCAATCGAACCTTCTTTCCCGGTAAGAAAATCTTCCTTATCAATACGGGTTGCTAATTTTTTGAGTTTATTATCAGCTATTACCTTGGCATTAATAATAATTTTTAAGCCATTGTATTCAGGTGGGTTATGACTACCTGTAATAACAACACCTGACTTTCCTTCGCTATGATGAGCTACAAAATAGACAAGAGGTGATGGAACCAAACCGAGATCAAGTATATCGACACCGGTTGATGTGACACCTTTAGTTAGCGACTCTGCTAATTCAGGACTAGAAATACGAGCATCTCGACCAATAACAATAGTAGAAACTTTTTGTTCTTTTGCTTCTGACCCTATAGCCCGGCCAATATTAAAAACTACTTCCTTTGATAAGGCTTCTCCAGCGATTCCTCTAATATCATTTGCTTTAAAAATAGTCTCTTTTTTATTTACTTGAGGTTCAGAGGTTGATGTGTCAGCTAATGAATTTTCTGATCGTTTTGGTATAGCAGTAGGGGTATTAGTCTTTGAATCAGTGGTAGTATTATCTATTTCTTCAATATTAATGTTAGAGCCGAGAAAACTTGGATTCAGAGGTTGATCTAAGGTATCTTCTTTTGTTATTTCCCCCACCTTTTCTTTTTCTTGAATATTTTGGTGATTTACGCCATGATTTAATTGAATTATATTCGACCCTATTTCTTTCATCCCATCAAAATGCATTGGATAACTACCTACATTTTTTCCAGAAACAAGGTCTTTTATTATAGATTGAAGACTATCTTGATCTTTATTAAACAAGCTCTTTAGTTTTTTAAAGCCTATAAAACAAGCTAAACAACTTAGAAATGCAGGAAAAACGAGCATGCCTAAAAATGATAGGAAAGTTGTTTGATTTGTAATTGTTGTATGCCAGTAATGAATAGCCCAAGAAGTTCCAGGAATTTTAATTGATTGATCACCACCTGTTTTTTCTGATGAGTTACCTGCTGCAGCTAAAGCAACCTTGTTTTGTTTTAGCTCAATGTAACTATTAGGAATTTGATATGTGTTTAGCGTGGACTGTAAAAAATCAAATTTTAAACTTGCAAGAACAACCCCAACAGGCTCACCATTATTTTTTATAACAGACGTAAGCGCTAAATGTCTATTTTTCCCTTGCCCTTGAACCACTGGTAGCTGTTTTTTTACTGAAGAGAGTGATTCTTGAGCCATAATAAAATCTGCATTCCCCATATGGGGAATACTTGACTTATCCAACGTCTCATTATCAGGTAGTATTAATCTAAGTTTCATTACCTGTGGGATAAACTGTTCTAACATCGTTTCAGTCTGAGATATTTTAAGTTTATCTTTACTTTCAATAGCAGTAATTGCTTCTGGCGATTTGGCTATTTTTATAACGGTCTCTTGTAAAATATTAACCTGTGAAGCGATACTTGACGTTATTCCTTTAGCTAAAGCTTCCGTTGCTTTCTCATTAGCCTGGTTGACATCAGTTTTAGAAAACCAATAGATCCCGCTCCCTGATATTAGTAACATAAGAGCAGTTAGTGCGGATAAGATACTGAAAATACGAACCATATTTTTCTCCTGCTATTTCTTTAATGTCTTCCGGTATGGCCAAATCCACCCGATCCGCGTTGGCTCTCGTTAAACTCACTCACATGCTCAAATTCTACTTGTATAATGGGAACAAAGACCATTTGTGCTATTCGTTCACCGACATTAATAGTAAAAGCATTTTCGCCTCTATTCCAGCAAGAAACAAAAACCTGCCCTTGATAATCAGAATCAATTAAACCGACAAGATTCCCTAAAACAATCCCATGTTTATGACCAAGTCCTGATCGAGGGAGCAAAACTGCAGCCATTTGGTGATCTGCTATATGAATAGCAAGCCCTGTGGGAATTAACGTTGTTTCACCTGGTTCTAAAATATAGGTTTTATCTAGACAAGCACGTAAATCCAGCCCCGCTGAGCCTTCGGTTGCATATTCAGGTAATGGAATTTCATTTCCCAAACGAGCATCTAAAATTTTAAGCTGTACTTTTTTCATTCATTCTCTCTACAATTAAGGCTATTAACTGTGTTGCTAAGTGTTTTTTATCTGTCATTCCTAAGGCTTTCTTTCCACCATCCCAGTAAACTTGTAAAGCATTTTCATTTTTATCAAATCCACCCTGCTCTTTACCTACCCAGTTTGCGGCTATCATGTCCAATTTTTTTTGCTTTAATTTATGGTTGGCATTTTGCTCAAGATCATGCGTTTCAGCTGCAAAACCAACAACAAAAAAAGGTCTGTTTGGTAACGAGGCTATTTCAGCCAAAATATCTTTCGTTTTTTGTAGCTGGAGAGTACTCTCATCGCCCTGTTTTTTTATCTTTTCTAGGCTAATCATAGCAGGACTATAATCGGCAACTGCCGCAGCCCCAATATAAATAGTATTTTCACCTGCTCTAGAAATAACTGCCTGGTACATTTGTTCGGCAGTTTCTACCTTGACTAGCTCAATATTATCAGGTGTTGAGAGCGTAACAGGGCCACTGACTAATGTCACATTTGCACCTGCATTTTTAGCTGCCTCTGCTAAAGCATAGCCCATTTTTCCAGAACTACGATTTGTAATATATCTAACAGGGTCTAAAGGTTCTCTGGTTGAGCCTGCACTAATTAAAACATTCACACCTTTTAAACTAGTATTAGAGCCATTTTCTTTAAATAATGTCTTAAAAATATTAGCAGGCTCGGACATTCTTCCAAAGCCAGTCTCACCACAAGCCTGAGTTCCTGATTCAGGGCCAATTATATTGACACCCCGGCTTTTTAAACACTCAATGTTTTCTTGGGTGACTACCTGGTTCCACATAACATGATTCATTGCAGGCGCAATATAGATAGGACAGTTTGCTGCTAAATAGAGTGTGGAAAGTAAATCATCGGCGAAGCCATGGCTAAATTTTGCAATACTATTTGCCGTTGCAGGGGCGATGATTATTTTATCCGCCCAGCGAGCAAGGTTTATATGCCCCATCGCATTTTCTTCATCTGCATCCAATAACTGAGTTGCAACAGGGTTTCCCGATAATGCCTGAAAAGTGAGGGGGCTAATAAACGCCATAGCAGATTGAGTCATAACCACTCTAACGTCATGCCCTTGTTTACACATAAGCCTTAGTAATTCAGCAGATTTATAGGCGGCGATCCCTCCACATATCCCTAATAAGATTCTTTTTTTAATTGTTTTATCCAGTAGTTATAAATTCCTGTTAATTATGGCAAATTTATAGAAACTCTTCTATGCTTAATTTTTACATTGTGATTAAGTTTAATATGTCGATAAAGGATTGGCCTGCGGATGAACAGCCTCGTGAAAAACTACTTACTAGAGGATCTGAGGCTTTAACAGATGTTGAGCTATTAGCTATTTTTCTACGTACTGGCGTTGCGGGTAAATCAGCTGTTGATCTCGCTAGAGAACTATTAGATCAATTTGGTTCACTACAAGCATTATTAGATGCCGATCAATCTATGTTTTGTAAAGGAAAAGGCTTGGGTAACGCAAAGTTTGCTCAATTACAAGCCGTATTAGAAATGGCCAAACGCCATTTTGTTGAAATATTACAAAGAGGTGATGCATTAGCTAGCCCTCAAGTAACAAGAGCTTATCTAAGCGCTCAATTAAGAGGCTACAGTTACGAGGTTTTCGCCTGCTTGTTTCTTGATAATCAGCACAGAGTCATTTTATTAGAAGAGCTATTCAGAGGCACAATTGATAGTGCCAGTATTTACCCGAGGGAGGTTGCAAAAAGAGCTTTATTCCATAATGCAGCGGCAGTAATTTTTGCACATAATCATCCCTCAGGTATAAATAAACCTAGCCAGGCAGACAAACAAATTACAGAAACACTGAAACAGTCTTTAAGTTTGTTTGATATAAAAGTTCTTGATCATTTTATTATTGGTGATGGCCAACCCTATTCTTTCGCTGAACATGGGTTGATATAAAATAATTCCTTACTTCTTTTATTCTAATACTTCACGCATTCTTGGATGCGGGAATTAATATCAAATTGTTTTTTGCCGATAGAAATCTACATCCTCGCTTGTATTATATTACCCTCAAAACTTTATAGTAGATCACAACTCTTCAATTTTTATAGTAAATCGGGAACTGATCAACAGTTTAAAAAAACCAAATAAATTATTATATTCCATGCGAGTTTGGGTGCAAAGTATAACATTAGCACTCTCTTAAACCCGTTAATGTTAATAGTTTCTCAGCCTTACTGTTTAATAATCAAACTCATTACTGTAGTAGAAGTTTAAATGAAAAATATAGATTCGTTGATAATTATTCAAGCCTTTTTTGTAACACTATTTTTATTACTTGTACTACGCCCAGTATCAAAAAAAATAGGTCTGACTGACAAACCTAACGCAAGAAAGAAACACGAAGGTGAGATACCTTTAATCGGTGGTTTAAGTATATATCTTTGTTTATTAGCTTTATTTTATTGGTTGCCGGTAAAAAACTATGCTTATTTAATATCTGCCACCTTACTCGTTGCTTGTGGAACAATTGATGATTTTAAACCTTTATCTTATAAAATACGGTTAATTATTGAGGTAGTAGCCGCATTAATCGTCATTCAATGGGGTGGGATAGAGATCAAAAGTCTAGGGAATATTTTTGGGTTTGGTGAAGTTTCTTTAGGCTACTTTTCACCTGTTTTTACTGTCTTTGCAATCATTGGTGGAATCAATGCCTTTAATATGATTGACGGTATTGATGGCTTAGCGGGTAGCCTCTCATTACTTGTATTTATTCTTATCTTTATCGTTGGATTAAATACACCGAGTATTGTCAGCTTGTGTCTAATATTTATACCTGCTATTTGTGCATTTTTGCTGTTTAATCTGCGTATTTTAGGCCGTAAAAAAGCCTCTATTTTTTTAGGTGACTCAGGAAGCATGCTATTTGGCTTTACTATCAGTTGTTTAGTTATTTTAGCCTCACAGAATGAAAGCCGAATCATTTCCCCAGCCACTGTATTATGGGTTTTAGCAATACCACTTTTTGACTCTATTTCTATTATGGTGCGCCGGATAAAAAAAGGTAAGTCTCCTTTTGCTCCAGATAGAGAACATTTTCATCATATTTTGCCACTGGCTGGATATTCTATTAACCAGACCATTTGTATTATTCTGACCTTATCTTTCAGTTTAGGTTGTTTTGGAATTATTGGTGAAATATTAATAAATTTACCTGACTGGCTTTTGTTTTATTTATTTCTAGGTCTGTTTTTCCTCTTTTTTTGGGGTATGTCTCATTCTTGGAAAATGATGAAAATTGCTCGAATATTACGATTTATAGAACGCCGTGGGGAAAGGAGAAAAACAGATAGACGGAAAAACACTTCACCTTATTATGGTGTAGAACGTCGTGTTTTACCTGAGCGACGTAGCGGATTAGACCGACGAAAATCAAAGAACTAATTAAAAAATAAGTTATCTGGATTAAAAAATATGATACTACCCGAAGGTCAGTATTTAATGGAGAAGTTATTGGGCTCTAAATCTATTGGTTCAGGATGTTTTATTCCTGAATATTCAACGGATCAATATAGTGCAACATTGGAGGTGGATGGGAATAA
>CAZZIX010000143.1:3386-6819 GCA_964654345.1 uncultured Methylomarinum sp. | reverse complement strand
GCCAAGAAAATGTTTCTTATTATCAAAAGCAGTGGAAAAGTATAGGGTTTGATTGGAGAGAAGTAAGGAGTCTAGCTGATTATTCTCAACTACCCGTTTTAACAAAAACAGACATCAGAGATAATTATAACGAACTAATTGCCAAAAACTTTAAAGGAAAATCGTTTAGTAAAACAACAGGGGGTTCGACAGGGCAGCCTTTAAAATTTGAATTTTCTAATGAAAGTAACGAACGTCGGATCGCAGTTATGATGAGAGGATATGGTTGGGCAGGTCTGACGCCTGGTTGTAAAAGTCTTCATCTTTGGGGAGTAGAAATAGGGGCAGTATCAAAGAAAAGGCAATTTAAAATGGATTTGTATCATGCATTTTATGGTCGAAAGATGCTAAATAGTTTTAATATGACCATTAATAACATGGTTGAATATGTTGACAGTATAAATAAATATCGACCAAAAATAATTGTGGCTTATGTGGCACCCCTTGTTATGTTGGCAGAATTTATTCAGACTAATAATCTTTCTGTTTGGGTTCCTGAATCAATAATTACAGGGTCTGAAGGATTATTAGAGTTTCAAAGAAAAAAGATAGAGGAAGCCTTCGGTTGTAAAGTATTTAATACTTATGGTTCCCGTGAATTTATGCTCATCGCTTCAGAATGTGAGCAGCACAAAGGGTTACATATAAATATTGATCATTTGGTTGTAGAAATTTGTCAAGATGGAATCCCTTGTGATACTGAAGAGGTAGGAGATGTAGTTATTTCAGACTTGCATAATTATGCAATGCCATTTATTCGTTATGAAATAGGAGATCTGGCAAGTATGAGTTCAAAGCAAGTTTGTCAATGCGGAAAACATTTTCCTTTGCTTAAAAATATTGAAGGTAGAAAGCTTGATGTTATTCGTACACCTGATGGACGAACTGTGCCAGGTATATTTTTTCCTCACTTGATGAAAGATATTCCAAATATTGTACGGTTTCAAGTTGTTCAAGAAAAATTAGATAAACTTATTATTAATTATATCGTGGATAATCCTATTAATGAAGAAGAGTTGCTACAAATCAAAGGGTTAGTGGCTGAAAGAATGGGGCAAGATATGGATATTGAATTTAGAAAAGTAGAGGATATTCCTTTAACTCAGACAGGTAAACATCGAGTGACAATATCTAAGTTATCTAATTAAAAGGGATTTTTATGCGTATTTTACATGTTGTTGAAACGCTTCATGTTGGTGGTCTAGAGCGTGTTGTCATTGATCTTGTAAAAGAACAAGCAAAGCGAGGGCATCAATGTTTAGTAATATGTCTTTTTGAAAAAGGTCGATTAGCTGATGAACTAAGCAAAACGGCAATTAAGCTAGATGTTTGCAAAAAAACTAATGGTATTGACCTTAAGGCGATAAATAAATTAGCGGGGCATATAAAGTCGTTTAACCCTGATGTAGTTCATACTCATAATTTGGTATGTAATTATTATTCGGCTTGCGCTAAATTAGTGGCGGCATCTAGTGTTTTGTTAATTAACACTCGTCATGGAATAGGGCGAGGAAAAGTCGTTATAAAAGAACTTATGTTATATGGTTTGTCATTACTGAGTACACGATGGATTGTTGGTGTTTGTGATGTTACACGGGATAAATTGAAAAAAGAATTCTCAATTTTTAGTCAAAAAATTATTACAGTTCACAATGGTATTGTAATTGATAAGTTTAAGAAAAAAGGTTTTTCTGATAAACAAAAGGTTTTAAAACAGTTAGGAATAAAAGACAATCCTATATTGATCACTATTGTTGCAAGATTAAATTCAGTGAAAAACCATAGATTGTTATTGCAAGCTTTTGCTCAAATACAACAACAGACTTTAGATTGTTATCTTGTTATTATCGGAGGAGGCGAGTTAATGACAAGCTTGCAACAATTAACTTTTGACCTCGATTTGAAAGAGAAAGTCATGTTTCTTGGTGATAGAACGGATGTTGCCGACCTGCTGATTGGAATGGATATTTTTGTTCTGTGTTCTAAACAGGAAGGGTATTCTATTTCTTTACTTGAAGCTTGCGCGAGTGAATTAGCACTGGTTGCAACTGATGTAGGTGGAAATAAAGAAATTGTGACAAAGGAGAATGGCTTGCTTGTACAATCTGACAATGTTCAAGCCTTGTCGAAGGGGATATCTCAAATTATTTTGGATAAACATGGGTTACAGAGAATGGGTGAGAATTCTCGAGAATGGGTTGTAAATAATGGGTCGGTCGAGGTAATGGCGAATAAATATGAAGAGCTATATACGGTTTAAATATGCAAAAGAAAATTTTAGCATTTACTAACTTATTTCCTCGAAACTGGGAGCCAAATAGAGCTACTTTTAATCGTCAACAATTTCAAAAAATTGCTGAGAATTTTAAAGTTGAAGTTATGGTTCCAGTTGCTTGGACGGATATGCTTATCGCTTGGAAAAATAAAAAACTCTCACTAAGCTCAAAAGAATGGAATGGTGTTAGGGCAACATATTTCCCCTACTTCTTTATTCCTCGTTTTGCAAGATGGAGCTATGGATTTACCATGCTACTTTCTTCAATTTTGATAGTACCTAAATTAATAGGTTCTAAACGTCCTGATGTAATTTTTGCGACTTGGGTTTATCCCGATGCTTTTGCAGCGGTATGTTTAGGCCGGTTATTTAATATTCCAGTGGTTGTTAAGGTTCATGGTAGTGATATTAATGAGCAACCTAAATTAGCTGGGGTTGCTATACAAGTTTCATGGGTTTTAAGGCATGCAAGTAAAATTGTATCAGTAAGTAAGGACTTGGCTACTAAAGTAATTGACTTGGGTGCTGAAAATAAACAAGTTAAAGTAATCTATAATGGTGTTGATTCATCAGTTTTTTATCCAAGGGATCAACAAGAATGTCGAGATACTCTATCCTTAATTAAGGATGTGAAAATTCTTCTTTATGTGGGCAATCTAAAGCAAAGCAAAGGTTGTTTGGATTTATTGAAAGCTTTTTCTATCTGTAAACAAGATAAAAAACCTGTTAAGTTAATATTTATTGGAGAAGGGTCTTGTAAAGAGGCTATTCGAAATCAAACTAAAGAGTTGGAACTAGAAGATTCTATCCATACAATGGGACAGCAAAAACATGAATTGCTTCCCATTTGGATGGGGGCGGCAGACTTGATCGTTTTGCCAAGCCATGCTGAGGGAGTGCCAAATGTTCTTCTTGAAGCAATGGCATGTGGGAAGCCTATTGTTGCAACAACAGTTGGAGGGATTCCTGAAGTTGTACCCGATAAATGTGGAGTTCTTGTTGCTCCTCATGATGCAATATTATTGCATAAAGCTATTAATGATGTTTTGCAACAAAGGTGGGATTTTGATGAGATAGTTAGACATGCTTCGCAGTTTAGCTGGGAAAAAAATAAAAAAT
>CAZZIX010000143.1:0-3286 GCA_964654345.1 uncultured Methylomarinum sp. | reverse complement strand
GCAGAAGGAGCCCATATTAGAGGTATTGTGAGTGCATTACGTGAAATGGAACATGATGTACAGATTTTATCTTTCCCAGGAGCCGATCCTGAGCTATCCTTACCTTCCTCTGAAAATAAAAAATCAGAAAAGAAAAATATTATTGTTGACAGTATTAAGAAGGTTTCAGTTCTAACTAAGTACGCTCCAGAATTTGTTTTTGAATTTTTTGAGTTGTGTTATAACGGGATGGCCTTTTTTCGGCTAACTAAGGTAATAAAAGAAAATTCCATAGAACTTATTTATGAAAGATATTCATTGTTTATGTTTATTGGAGTTTTATTAGCAAACAAACAAGGTATTCCTATCATACTTGAAGTTAATGACTCAGCATTGGTTCAAAGAGTAAGGCCATTAATGTTTAAGGGTATTGCAAAGAAATTTGAAAAATGGATTTTTTCTAAATGTACAGGAATTGTTTTTATCTCCTCGCATTTTCAAGAAGTAGTTCAATTAGAATATAAAACTATTGCAAAATCAGTCATTAGCCCAAATAGTGCTGATTTATCTATATTCGATCCTAAGCAATATAATAAAAAAGCAATTAAAGAAGAATTAAATTTAGCTGATAAAGTAATCTGCGGATATGTAGGCGCCTTTAATCCTTGGCATGGGATCGACTGGTTTGTTGACATTATTGCGCCGCGAATTAAAGAAAACCCATCTCTCGTATTGTTATTAGTTGGTGATGGCATTTGTTATGAGTTTATTAAAGAGGTTATCAAAAAAGAACAGGTAGAAGAGCAGATAGTTTTAACAGGAAAAGTTGCTCATGGTGATGTAGCTAAATATCTTGCAGCAATGGATTTTGGTATTTTGCCAGATTCTAATACTTATGGCTCTCCAATGAAACTATTTGAGTTTATGGCAATGAATTGTGGAATGGTTATTCCTGATTTTTCACCTATACAGGAAGTAGTGAGTGACGAAAAAACTAGCTGGCTTTTTTCTAAAAACGATAAAGAAGCTTGTATTGATTTGGTTATGGAAGTATCTAAAAGTCCAAATAATCAAATTAGAGTAGGTAAGAATGCCAGAGCTTATATAGAAAATGAGAGGCAATGGAGGCATAATGCTGAGTTAATGTTAACTTTACTTGAATAGTTTAATTTCATTGATACATTTTTTTCTTTAATCGAAATAATTATTTTTCGCTATGATATTAGAATTTACATTTTGGCTAATTGCCTTTTTGATTGTTTATACTTATTTAATATATCCACTGCTATTGATTGTAATTAGTGGACTTGTTCAGAGTTTAGGAGATACTAGATATATTCTTCATAAAACAGACCGTAGAACGGTTGCACCGGATGAGTGGCCTAATGTTGCAATAGTATTTTCTGCTTACAATGAAGAGAGACATATAGTTGATAGGATTAATAATTTATTGGAACAGGACTATCCGTTAGATAAATTATCAATTTACATAGGGTCTGATGGTAGTAATGATCGAACTGTCGAGTTTGTACGTACTATTAAGGATAAACGTGTAAAATTATTTGAATATTCTGAAAACCGTGGAAAAATTACTGTTTTAAATGAACTACTCAGTAATATTACGGAAACAGTAGTAGTATTTACAGATGCAAATACTGTTTACCATTCTGATACGATTAAAAAACTGGCTCGTCATTTTATATCGGGCAATATTGCAGGTGTTTGTGGGGAGTTGTATCTTGTTAACCCTAAAAAGGGATCAAATAAAGATAGTGTTTATTGGCGACTTGAACGAATCCTTAAATATCATGAAGGTAAAATTAATGGTTTTCTAGGTGCTAATGGTGCGATTTATGCGATAAGTCGTAAATATTTCACACCACTACCTGCTGATACAATTATTGATGATTTTTCAATATTTATGAAAATAGGTCTTGATGGGCATAAAGTAATCTACGATACTGAAGCAATTGCTGAAGAAGAAGTTGCTCCAGATATGTTTGCAGAGTATGGCAGACGTGTAAGGATTGGTGCAGGAAATTACCAAGCTTTTTTTCGATTTTTGTATGGGTTAAACCCTAAGCATAAGTGGCGTGTTTTTACATATGTTTCACATAAAGTAATCCGCTGGTTCACACCACACTTAATGGTCTTATTATTTTTGGTTAATTTAACATTACTTGATCAACTTTTATATCAATTTACTCTATTAATTCAGGTAAGTGTCTATGTTATGACTTTTTTAGTTGTTAAATATTTTCATTCACATCAATTTCCTTCATTCATTACTTTACCTGTTTTTCTCGTATATATGAATGCAGCCTTAGCCCATGGTTTTATCCGATATTTATCAGGAAACTCTAAAGGTACATGGGAAAGAACTGAACGCTAATTATGTTTGGAGAATATTAAAATGTTGGGGTTTGTTGTTGTTGTTGTTGTTGTTGTAGTACTACTATTAATTTTTGTTATCAGTTTTTATCTTATCTTAAAAAAGAAAAATTTAGATATATGGTTAATGTCATATGTTCGATCTAAATTATCAAAAAAAGACAAGGTTAAGGGGCCGAGACATATTATGTTCTGCTATGTAGATCATTATGAACCTCAGTGGCAATCACCTGATATAGAAGTTGAACGTTCTCGTGTTGACCGGTGGGTAAATGACTATCCTGAGCTATGTAAAAATCATAAAGATGCTGATGGGAAGTTCCCACAGCATACATTTTTTTACCCAGAAGAAGAATATAGAGAAGAACATCTTACAAAGATAACTGATTTGTGTAAAAAAGGTTATGGTGAAATTGAGGTTCACCTTCATCATGATAATGATACAAGTGAAAACTTGAGAAAAACTTTAACTGGTTTTGCTAAAAAGCTAAATGCCAATCATGGTGTTTTATCTCGATTTCCAGATACGGGTGAGCTTGCTTATGCATTTATCCACGGCAATTGGTCTTTAGATAACTCTAGAGCCGATGGGCGCTGGTGTGGCGTCAATGACGAACTAATCGTGCTGAAAGAAACGGGTTGTTATGCCGACTTTACCTTACCTTCTGCTCCAAGTGAAACACAAACAAAAAAAATTAATAGTATTTATTACGCGGAAGATGATCCACAAAAGCCAAAATCACATAATATAGGTCATGATGTAGAGGTAAATGGCGAACCATCGGGTGATTTAATGATTATACAAGGCCCTTTGGGGCTTAATTGGAAACAAAGGAAGTTTGGATTGATGCCAAAAATAGAAGCGGCTGATGTTAGAGCTGCAGTTCCTCCAAGTAAAGATCGTATAGATTTATGG
>CAZZIX010000142.1:0-6830 GCA_964654345.1 uncultured Methylomarinum sp. | reverse complement strand
CTACTCAATTGTTCATTTTTTATTTCATTACTTTGTCCACCACAGGAATCTATTATTTCTTTAAGACTCCCTGTCAGTTCTTTATGTTGCTTTTCTTGAATATTAATGGCTTCTTTTACATCCACATCAATCCTTGCCATTGCTGTATCTAATCCTTTATTTAGCCCTTTTAATGCTGCTTTTTCTAATGATGGCTGCATTTTCTTTAAGATAAAATAGGGAATTAACCAACTTAAACCAATCATCAACACACTATGTACTGCAAAATCGACACCTAGAAATCCTTCTTCCGTCATTGCGCTATCGTAAAAACCATAAAACACTTGAAAACCCACAAAGCCCATTGCTACCAATGGCAATAAAACTTCACAGATTGCCATAAATTTTAAAAAAATTCTTTGTATTAAGTTGCCAGGATGGATTAATGCTTGCCTACAACCCAGTTCTGTCTGGGTGTGAATAATTTTTTCTGCGCTATTTCGTATTTCAACCAAATTCTTTCTTAAGGGTGTACTGGGCAACCCTTTTTGGTCTGCAGTTAACACTAAATCATCTAAATAGTCATTCAACCGACTTTGAGCCCATTCATCCCATAATTTCATTTTTTCTTTTTTTAAGGAGATGGCTTTAGTTTTGGAATAGGCCATTGATGCTTGTTTTAGTGGCCACTCAAAACCCTTTTTTAACACTTGTTTGGTTTGATTCCAGCTTTGCTCTTGATAATCCAGTAATTCAGGGAAAACTTTTTTATCCCCCATGGATTGTAGACAGTTTTGTAAATTTGATTTCACACTGTCCTTTCTTTGCTGAACCCCTCTCAATTCAAGATGTTCAACTGTTTTTTCAGTCGCTATTTCCTGAATGGTTGATTTTAATTGAGGGAGTTCATCAACGGCCTGATCTATGCTAATCGTTTTAAATATTAACGGGTTGTCAAACCCCGCCTTTGCCAACTGTGTTTTAAAATCATCATACTGCGCGGGCACCCCTCTATCCCACTGGTTCATGACAAATATCCAGGCATGATTAGCGCCTTCAGAAAGCAGTAATTGCCATGCTTTATTATCTCTATACCGTTCTGGACTTACAACATAGACCAACACATCCACAAAAGGTAGCCATTGCATAACAATATTTTTGTTTTTTTCTTCTGTGCTATCAAAATCTGGCATATCAATCCATAGGACGTTTTTGTTCAACTCCTCAGAATGTTGTGCTATCTGGATTTGTTGTAAAGGAAATTTTTCCTCCAATTGCTGAATAGAAACAGATTGATGATGAAATAAAGTCACTTCGCGTGAAGTGGGCCTTTCTACCCCAGTTTTTGCAATAGATTGACCTGCTAATTTATTCAGTAATGAGCTTTTTCCAACACCCGTTCCGCCCATAAATGCAACAACTAAGGGTCTTGCATTTTGCTCAACAAATAATGAGCTGGCTGAACCTTTTTCCTCATCGAATAAAGTTGATACTGTTTGGTTATCTATCCAACCTTTTTCAACGGCTTTTTGCGCCCAACCTTCTATATTAGAGATTAAATCAGAGTATTCGTATGCCATTTCTTTTCTCACTTCGTTGTTGTTCAGCTTTTTCTAATTGCTCTGATGAAATATTAAACCTACTTTTGTCTGAAAGCTGTTTAGGTAATGCGTATAAAGTTTTTTGTAAAAACTCAATAAATAAATCTTCTTTGACTGTTTTTAATTGGTGTTGTTTTAACTCTACTTCAACCTTATTAATAAAACTACCAATCGCACTTTCTGCAAGTAATGATGTGATTGCCAGCATTGCAGGGGTGATAATCAAATCATGTACGCCTATCCCTCCCGTTTCCAGAATCAGTGCAATAGCTGCAACATCGGTAGTGATTCTTGTTGCTCTTAAGCTATTTAATAAAACAGGTTGTTCTGATAATTTATTATAAAGACGGTTAGCAGCCTCACGAACATCGTCTTGAAAAGAGATCGCATAATCATCAACCGCTACTTCATAATTTCTTAACAACTCTTCCCGCTGTTCTCTTACTAGAATGTAACTGTCTTTCCACCATTTACTCTGATTGGTATTAGAATCTATTTTTTCGAGTAATTTATCAGAGAACGAGATTAATAAATGTTCTCCTACTTGATTTAATATCTCCTCTTCCTGGCTTTCTGGAGAGACTATTTTTTTACCCAAAGACATTAACTTTCTAAGTGGCCAAGTTAAAGCTCGTCTTGTTTTCGTTAATACACTGGCAAAACCAGGAACCTCCAATAAACTAAGTAACTCTACAATTGTATTTTGAAATGTTTCATAATGCTGAGGATGGTCTAAATAATCTCTTTTATATTCAGATAAGGCTTGCTCAATACTACTATCAACCAATGTCCGCCATATTTTTGCTGCCTCATGTTCTGCTACAACGGGTTCTAACCAGCTATGCCAATATTTATTTAATAAATCATTCTGATATTCAAAATGATTTTTTTGGGAAACCATTCTTTCTAATCGTACAAACTGGTTGTTTTCAGTCACTGGCCACTCTGGCCTTCCTGTTTGTTTTTGATATAACATGGGTACAACACGGGGAAATTTATCTTTCCTGGCATGTTGCCATTTTTCTTTTAATGACCGTGCGATCAAGTCTTCCGTTCCTTCAACCAGTTTGTTGACACAAATTAATGTTGGCTGATGAAATACTTCAATTGCAGACATCATTTCCCATACAGACTGGTCTGCATATTTTTCCTTACTCACCACTAAGACCACAATATCTGCAAGAGCAATGGTTCTAATGACACCTTCTCTATAATCAACCGAATCAATAGAATCAAAATCTGGTGTATCCCAAAATACAGAGTCTGGTAATAATGAAGAATCAATATTACTGTCTGTCAATGAATAACAATCATGTCTTTCAACATTTAATTCATCAATCCGTAACTGCTGAAAACGACCAAAATAGCTCTGTAAACCAATGCAGTCATCAAGCGTTACATGATTACAAAAACCTTGAGGATGCACTGTATAACCAGCCAACGGACTTGCTTTGGCAAGGTTTGTATTAAGTATTAAGTTTGCAATTGAACTTTTCCCTGCTTGAGTCGGCCCTATAACCGCTATTTGTAACGGAGTGTTAGGGTGAGTCTTTAGCAACATGCCCTTTCTGATAAAAGCTTCAGCATAAAAAAGTTGCTCAACTCTTTGTTGGTATAAAGCAGCTTGCGAATCGCCTGCTTTTTGTGTAGCGATAATAGCTTGATATCGCTGATTTAGTAACTGGATAAATTTCAGCATAAAATGTGAGCTTGGGTTTATAATAACCTTCTATTTTACTTTGTTTAAAAACCTGATGTCGTTACAATAATAAAATTCAGGTTTGTTAATTATGAGTCGTACGCTAGTACGATACTTTGCTATTGAGGTTTCTTTTATGAGGATTATATCAACTGTTTGTATTTTTATCATGTGCTTATCGTTATTAGGTTGCAGCAAAGGCAGTCAAATTAATGGTCGAAGCATTAAAACTGCAAATAGATCGGTCAGTAAAATTAAAGACCGTTTACCCACTGAACAACGGATTGAATTTGAGATTTCATTTTGGACAATGCGTGATGCACTTAAAGATAGAGATGAATTTTTAGATGCCGTTGATGGTAAAACCCCAGATGAACTTATTGAGCTGGGAAAAGAAGTATTTCAACAACGTAAAAATGCTGGTTTTGAAAAATATAATGAATATACCAATTGGGATCAAATGATTGCTAAGTTCACACAAGAAAGAATTGATCAGGGTAAAAAACATAAAAAATCAACGTCTGAAAGAGATAGTAGCAACCCTACTATTATATATAAATTCTAAATAGATCATTATTGCATTCATCTCAAAACTAATTGTTATTAGGGATGAATGCAATTAATACTTCCAGAGTTAGGTTTTTTATACTTCTATTATTTATCTTCTCCAATCCAGCCTTGTAAAGCCTCTATAATCTCTTTAGCTTGTTTCTCACTCGAAATATTAAATTTCGATTTCTGAGAATATTCCCCATTCCTTTTTTGATAACGTCGAATAGTAAATTTATCAGCACCGTACTCTTCTTTAGTTCGATTCCAATCTTGATACTTATAAATAACTGTTGCCCAAGCACCTTTACTTAATACTTTTTTATCCAGTTCTTTAACAGTTTCTATACCACCATCTTCATAAGTTACTGTTAATTCTTCTACTGTTTCTGCCATCATTTTCTCACTTTAAATTAATTTTCAATATTCTTTTTTTACTCAGAAATAAACAACCCAAACGCCCTACTTCCTTCTCCGGTTTTTATCGTATCAACTACTTTTAAAGTTTTAGCGTCAATAACCGAAACAGTACTATCAAACCAATTGGCTACATAAACATGCTGGTCATCTGCATCTGTACTAATACCCTCAGGCTTTTCCCCTACCTCTATTACAGAGACAATTTTTAAGGTTTTAGTATCCACTACAGAGATTGTACTATCATCCTGGTTTGTAACAAACAGTAAGCTATCGTTTAAGGCTAGAGCGGTTGCATAAGGTCTATCACCTACTTTAACCGTTGCCAATCTTTTTAAGCCGTTACTTTGTAGGACGGTTACATCATTACTTTCTACATTAGCTGTATAAATATGTGTTCCATTACTATCGACTGACAAACCAAATGGATGCGCCCCTACTTTTGTAGTATTTTTAATTTTTAAAGTTGCAAGATCTATTTGAGAAATACTGTTATCCATACGATTAGCGACATATAACCATTGATTGTCTTTGCTCACCGTCATACCAGAAGGTGACTGACCAACCTCAATCATTTTAATTAACTGAAATTTATGACTATCAAAAACAGAAACAGTATTTTCATACCAATCTGCTACAAATATACGTTCTCCTTTTGCATCAACAGCAATACCTAAAGAAGCTCCGCCCACTTTTACAACGTTAGTTTGCTGAAGTTTTTTTGTATCTAAAACGACAAAACCACCACCACCGGGTGTACTAATATATACTTGCGATTTATTATTGTTGACTGCTACACCGGCTGGCTTTCCAATAACAGGAATCGTCTTAATTACTTTATTATTCTGAGTTTCTATCACAGAAACTGAGTTATCTAATTGATTAGTAATAAAAGCGTATGGCTCTGCAACTAGGTCAAAACTAAGTAGAAACGTTGCAAAGAGGGATGCAGCGGAATATTTTTTTTTCCAGCGGAGAAGACTCAAAAAACCACCATGCTATAAGTAAACAGGAGAAATAATCTATTGAAAAAAAGTAAGCATGGTGGACTAATGTCCACCATACTTAAACTAAATCAAAATAATGATATTATCTTTTCATTGTAACCGTAACATCCGACGAATCACCCAGCTTTTTTGCTAGATTAGTCAATCCGTCTGTTAAAATACCTGTCACAGCTTTATCCGCTGCTTCTTCGTTTAATTCTGCCGGCGGATTGTTGTTTACATATCGACGATAGTAAGTCGCTACCCACGTAACATCTGATTTATTACCATTAGCCTTTACAGTAATAGTTGCTTGATAATTTTCAACAGGGACAACAGGAATATCTTCATCTTTGCCAGCATGTTGAATAGTTTTAACCGTACTCATGTCAGTAATTTTATATTTATACGACATTTTATCAGCATCATACTTTTTTAATTCTTCAGTAATTGTTCCGCCGTCTTTTAAAGTTATAACTCGACTTGAACCTTTAACATTTCCTTTATCAGCTTTTGTACTCTCAACAGCAGGAAGCCAAGACATATCTTCATAATCTTTAATAATATCCCACACTTTTTCTGCAGGTGCATCAATAGAAATTGCTACGGTTAACTTACCTCTTACTGGCCCATGAGCAGCTGCAACACCCGTAAATAACAATAAAGCCAACGAGACAAATATCGACATTTTTTTCATATTACTTCCTAAATATATTTTGGTTAAAATTATAGAGTCCTTTATATTTGAAGAATACTTCATTAAAGCTAATTATCCTTTGCAAATAATTAGCTTTTATCAAATATTCTCGAACATAAAGCTAAGGCTAATTATAAGGTAATTTTACAAGACTAGAATACATATTTACTTTTTAGATTGATTTTCAATTAACTTTACTAAAAGAATGAAAACACATGTAAATGCGCACAAGTCATAGTAACTTTGGAGTTATAACGCTTTTAAATCATTTTCACAACTAACCACTATTTGTGTATCTGATAAAGAAACCATATCTTTAAAATTTTCATTTATCGTTGAAACGTCAGCATATAAGACTGTCTTGGTTTTGTAGATTGGTATTATTTTTGATTCAACTTTTCCCTGTGCATATTTTTCTATCAATCGTTGTGCGGGCTCTTTCTTATCATACAACCCCAAAGAAATACCTCCTTTATATTTCCCAGAATTAAACAGCCATGCATCAGCTATCTTTAACTTTTTAATTATTTTCATATTTTCTTTAGCTTTTTCAATATTTTCAGCCTTAGAAAAATAAACCATATAATGCCTGAAAATTTCTATATCTTTATTAAAAGGCTTTGTAAAACCCAGATCAATTTCATTCAATTTTGCCCATTTTTTAAACAATTTTTTACTTTTGAATGGGCCAACTTGAAAACAATAAACTTTCTTGAGTGGTTCTTTTTTGGCATTTTTCGCAGCATCTTCTGCCTTTTTATTTAACTCTGCATCTTTTGTCTTTATATTTAATTTTTTATCTTTTATCTCAGCATTTTTTGTCTTTGTTTTTATTTTAGTATCGTTTTCGTCAGTACTTGTTTTATTTGTGGACGTCTTTGAAGTCAATACAGGTGGTAACT
>CAZZIX010000141.1:2388-6841 GCA_964654345.1 uncultured Methylomarinum sp. | reverse complement strand
TAAGCGCAAGCGCTCTTGCCAAAGCGACTTTTTGAGCTTCCCCACCAGATAACTTTGCCACGTGTCTATTTGAAAAACTAGCAATCCCAACCCACTCTAATGCTTCAAGTGCTTGTTTTTTTGCTAGTTGGAGCGGCATAGATCTAAACTTTAGCCCCAATAAAACATTATCAAGAACAGTTCCTTTTAATAGATAAGGCTTTTGAGCAACTAATACTACTCGTTTTCTTAAAGATAATAACGATGATATATTCGAATTCTTACCCTTAAATAAGAGTTGTCCTTGCTGTGGGCTTTCCAGAAAAGCTAGTAGTTTTAATAAGGTACTTTTGCCTGCACCGTTATTACCTAATAAAGCAGTCACATTGTTGGCTGAAATTTCAAGCTGCTCAATTTCCAGGACTGTTTTTTTTGCGTAAGCAAACCGTATATGATTTAGATGGTACAACATAGTCATTCAGCTTCACGCTGTAATTGTTGTAACCCTATGTTGACAATAAAAGCGATAGTCAAAAGTAATATCCCTAAGGCCAGGCCAGACTCAAACTCCCCCTTGCTGGTTTCTAACGCTATTGCAGTCGTCATTGTTCGAGTATGACCCTCAATATTTCCACCTAGCATCATGGCAATACCTACTTCACCAATCGCCCGACCAAACCCTGTCACTAATCCAGCCATAACTGCAAAGCGTGTTTCTCTTAATACGCCTTTCACTAACTGCCACTTATTTGCGCCTAATGAAAGTAAAGTAGGGACTAATCGGCTATCGGATGAATGAATCGCTACAATTGTTAAATTGACAAGAATAGGGGAAATAAGTAAGCATTCGCCAAGAATAATAGCCCACTGGGTATATAACAGTCCTAAGCTACCTAAGATACCCTGACGACTTAATAAACCATAAAGTAATAAGCCAATAACTACGGTGGGTATAGCCATCAAGGTATTCAAGATTTGTTGTAAAAATTGTTTTCCTTTAAATTTGTTAATCGCAATAAATGCTCCTAACGGAACAGCTAATGCGGCAGAAATAATGATTGCAATCAGTGAGATTTTCAGAGAAACCCAAACTACACGCCAAACACTGGAGTCAAATTGAAAAATAAGATTTAATGCAACCGATATTGATTGAGAAAAAAAGTCCAATTAATTAAGCCTGCATTTATTTTTTGGGTAAGGCATGAGTTGCGTGAGGGTAAAAGAGAGGTTGACCTTTGAGCCGGAAATTTCTGATGATTGTTTGCCCTTCACTCCCGATCAAAAAAGTGATGTACTTTTGTGCAAAATCATATTGTACTGATTGATGCTTCTTAGGGTTAACAGCCATCACATGGTAAGGGTTATAGAGTAAGATATCACCTTCTGATAAAATTTTTAACGAAATTTTATCAGAGTAGGCAAGCAAAGTCCCTCTATCTGTTAATGTATAGGCTTGCATATCATTAGCCATTTTTAATACTGCGCCCATTCCTTGGCCTACGGCTAAATACCATTTCCCACTTGGTTTAATATCGGCATTTTTCCATAGCTGTATTTCTTTTTTATGAGTGCCAGAGTCATCACCGCGCGAAATAAAAGAGGAATGATTAGCAGAAATTTTAGTTAAGGCCTCAGTGATAGTTTTTGTCGATGTAATATCAGCAGGGTCATTTTCAGGGCCCACAATCACAAAATCGTTATGCATTACTGCAGAGCGATCAATAAAATCACCTTGTTGTACATATTTTAACTCTGCGGCAGGTGCATGAACGAAGACTATATCAACATCACCATTTTTACCAATTTTAAGCGCTTTTCCAGTGCCAACAGGAATCACATGCATTTTAATATTATACTTCGCTTCAAATGCTGGATTTAAAACCCCGAGCAATCCAGAGTTTTCCGTACTCGTTGTTGTAGACATTCTCAAAACATTAGCAGTCCAGCACAATTGAGAAAAGGCCAAACTTGCAATGATAAATAAAGAGTGTAAGGGGATTTTCATTCTTAAAATGCCCACTGCCCACGAACTTGAAATAAACTCGGTTCTTCGCCATGATGAGCTCCACCATCGTTATCTAAAACATTGACATAATTTCCAGAAAAACGAAGCGTAGAGGTTGGAAACCAATTGATTCCTACCGTCACACTATCGGCTTGTCCGCCTTCTATTTCATGGTCATTCAGATCAACTGAGCTATACCGTGCTGCAAGTTGCCATGCTCCAAAACCTCCACGCCCAACAACTGCTTTAGGAGAAATCCCCCCAAACTTTCCTTTTTTATAATTACGTGATTCACCTGTCAAAAAGAAAGCTGCTTCTGCATACCAGCCATCAAAATCAAGATCAGCTGCTCCATCTCGCTCAATCTTTGACCAGATATATTCTGATTGAAGCGAAAATGGCCCTTCAATAACTGCAAATTCAGCACCTAATTTAACAGTAGTATCTGCAAAATCAATAACGCCAGTGTCTATAATATTTATACCCGAAACATGTGTCTCTGGTTGCTGTTTAAAACGTACCATCCCTTCATCACCCGTATCGCGATAATCACTTGCAAGACCAAAATGGATCAATCGTGTTTTTTCATTAAATGGAGCATAGGTTAATCGGGTAGAAATACTTCAGCCTTCATCTTTCCCTCTTTCATCTATACTGACTGAATCACCAAAAAAACCAGCAGAAGCCGTCCAATGTTTATGTTTTGTAGAAGCCATTACGCCGAGGTGACGTCCAGATGAAAAAGTATCGAGTAATGATCTTTCAGTAAAAGTAACGTATTTAGAACTAGTTTGTTCCTGTAGCATAAAAGGATCTTTAAAATTACCGGCTTTTAATTGAATAGAATCAAAACCATTGTAAGTGAGGAATGCATCTTTTATTCCTCCTTTGCCAGAACCAGTAAAATCATATTGAAACTTATACCCCCAGTCATAAAACATATGTCCTTGAATATAGAGTCTGGCACGGCGTATTTCTGTTCCATTTCCCATTTCGGCACCATCTTCATCATACCAGGAGGAATCTAGTTGGACTCGACCACCAATTTTAGCTGAAAACTCGTTATCGCTTGATTTAAATTGAATCCCTCCTTTATCAACTGTAATTTCAACGGGTGGCTGTTTTTCATTTGGCTTTTTTATATTTTGAATGGCTCTATTTTCTTTTTTGATGACGGATGCTTTACCTGCATTAATTTCATCCAATAAACGTTGATACTGAGCATCATCAACTGTGCCATTTTTATGTAACATTTCGATTAATAAAAGTAATTCTGATTCTGCCAGAGCTTGAGGTGTCATAGTTGCGCAGATTGCTCCTACCAAAGCTAATTTTTTAATCTTCATCTTTAACTCTATATTATGAAAAAAATACATAATTAAACTTAGGGTGATATTGAAATTGCTGTTATTTTTATGCATTATATATGTAGTTTTATGTTTTTAAAATATATTGAGTGATAAAAAAATGTAGTACCTGTTGATTTCAATGACTTTGTTAAATTAATCAAAGTAGAGGAGAAAAATCCAAATTTTCTTTTAAAAATAATTGGAATTATTAGTATTCAGATCAAATTCGTTTTAAAATGGTTAGTTCGATACAAGTATGATTTTGCGCTACGGAAACCTCATTAATGACTGATTATAAATTAACTCATCTCAAACAACTTGAAGCTGAAAGTATTCATATTATCCGTGAAGTAGCGGCTGAATTTGATAAGCCAGTGATGCTGTATTCTGTTGGTAAAGATTCTGCAGTGATGCTACATTTAACCATGAAAGCTTTTTATCCTGGTAAGCCTCCTTTTCCAATGATGCATGTTGATACTAAATGGAAATTTAAGGAAATGATTGAATTTAGGGATAAAATGATCAATGACTTAGGACTTGATATTATAGTTTATAGTAATCAGGATGGAATTGATCAAGGTATTGGTCCTTTTACTCACGGCAGTAAAAAACATACCGATGTTATGAAAACAGATGGTTTAAAGCAAGCATTAGATAAATATCAATTTGATGCAGCCTTTGGTGGTGCTCGTCGAGATGAAGAAAAATCTCGGGCAAAAGAACGAGTTTATTCTTTTCGTGATAAAAATCATCGCTGGGATCCGAAAAACCAGCGTCCAGAATTATGGAATATTTATAACGGTAAATTGGATAAAGGAGAAAGTATTCGTGTTTTTCCAATTTCTAATTGGACTGAACTAGATGTTTGGCAATATATACATCTAGAAAACATTCCTATTGTTCCTCTTTATTTCGCTAAAGAACGTCCCGTTGTTAATAAAGATGGAATGCTTATTATGGTTGATGATGATCGTATGCCAATTGGAACTGATGAAAAAGTTGAAATGAAAATGGTACGTTTTAGAACATTGGGTTGCTACCCTTTGACAGGAGCAGTCGAATCAGCAGCAACAACTTTGCCTGAAATTATTCAGGAAATGCTTCTAACCACCACATCTGA
>CAZZIX010000141.1:0-2288 GCA_964654345.1 uncultured Methylomarinum sp. | reverse complement strand
AATGAATATTTAGCTGAACATGAACGTAAGGAACTCTTGCGTTTTTTAACCTGTGGTAATGTGGATGATGGTAAAAGTACCTTAATTGGTCGCTTGTTATATGACTCAAAAATGATTTATGAAGATCAGTTAGCAGCGGTTAAATCAGATAGCGTCAAGTCTGGTACCACCGGTGCTGGTAAAATTGATTTAGCTTTATTAGTGGATGGTTTACAAGCAGAGCGAGAACAGGGAATTACCATTGATGTTGCCTATCGCTACTTTTCTACATCAACACGTAAGTTCATTATTGCCGATACCCCTGGACATGAACAATACACACGCAATATGGCAACAGGCGCATCAACTTGTGATCTTGCTGTAATTTTGATTGATGCACGTTATGGTGTGCAAACACAAACTAAAAGGCATAGTTTTATTGCTTCATTATTGGGTATTAAACATATTATTGTTGCCGTTAATAAAATGGATTTAGTGGATTATAGCGAGGACACTTTCGATAAAATTAAACAAGATTATTTAGACTTTACTTCAAAAATTGATTTACACGACATTCACTTTATTCCCATGTCTGCTTTAGACGGTGATAATGTCGTTAATCCAAGTAAAAATATGCCTTGGTATACAGGAAAGGCGATGATGGATCTGTTAAATACGATTAGCATCGTTCATGACCATAATTTTGAAGATGCACGTTTTCCTGTCCAATATGTTAATCGACCCAACCTTGATTTTCGTGGATTTTGTGGAACCGTTGCCTCAGGTATCTTTAATAAAGGCGATCAAATCAGCGTATTACCTTCTGGTAAAACAAGCAAAATCAAATCCATTGTGACCTATGAAGGTGATTTAGAAAAAGCCTTTCCCCCTATGGCTGTCACGTTAACAATGGAGGATGAAATAGATATTAGTCGTGGAGATATGATTGTTGGTCATGGTGCTTTATCAACCATAGTTACGGATAAATTTAATGCATCAATAGTTTGGATGTCAGAACAAGTGATGTCTCCCGCTCGTCAATATATTATCAAACTGGCAACTCGCAGCGTTTCTGGGTCTATTTCTTCTATTAATTACAGAATTGATGTTAATACATTAGAGCATCATGATGCAGATAATTTACAATTAAATGAAATTGCATCATGTACTATTTCAGTTAATGCCCCCGTTGTATTTGATCCCTATAAATTAAATAAAAGCACAGGGGCTTTTATCATAATTGACCGTTTAAGCAATGTGACAGTTGGTGCGGGTATGATTACGGGTAAAGCAGGAAATGAAGATTTAACGAATGTTTCTAAAGATGAAAGAGCAGCCAGATTTAGCCAAAAAGCATCAGCCATTAATTTAGTGGGCTCTACAAGCCAAGAAATTGCGTATAAATTGGAACGAAAATTATTTGATACAGGACATGCTGCAACAGTTCTTGAGGGTCAAGTCAAAGATATTGATGGGTTAATTTTAGCTATAAAGAATGCTGGCTTAATTTGTATTTCTCTTGGCGAGCAAACTGAATTAACTAATGTCTCATTTGATTGTGACAGACAATCAGTTGAAGATATTTATAGTGAGCTTAAACAACAAAAAATCATTTATTAGTTTGTCTAAGATTGGTTGGGCTGCCGTCTTTGGGCAACCCAACCAACATAATTTAACTTTAATCTTGCTCAGGCATATCTTGAACAATCACAACATAAGGTTCACCTAATGAAAACTCATGATGAGGCTGTTGAAAATAAACCACTTTTCCATAAGTTTCATTAATAGCCGGCAATATTTCAGCGGCTTCATCCGCAGTCAGATCTGGAAAGGTTGCATGTGCTCTTGGCACTTCTTCTTTATGATAATGCCAGTATTTTTTTTCTTCTTTTGGAAGTTTATTAAACTGTGCAGTCGTTATAATATATTCAAAACCAATGGGTTTATCCTGGTCCTTCATGCCAGAATGGAACATTAAGCAAAGGAACGTTGAATCTGCATAAGCTTTGCAATGATGGTGGACGATTGTTTGTAGTTTAGGGTCATTTACATCATTTGAATCAGGCACAAGATGTCTGATGGCTTGGATATGTAAGTCATTAAAACCTAAATGATTTGGGTATTCCTTTTGGCGAGGGTTAAAGACTTTATTATATTGTCTTGGTGCATTTACTGAGGTTGTTTTTTTTTCAGCTTCAGCGTTTGCAGAGCCAAACATTAAAGGTAAAGCAATACTTGCAATTAATATCTTTAGTTTCATTTTTATTCTCTTCTGCTAATAAGGATATATTTTTTATAAGTTTTTTTGT
>CAZZIX010000140.1:0-6851 GCA_964654345.1 uncultured Methylomarinum sp. | reverse complement strand
CTTTCAGATGTTATTCCAGAAAGAGTGATTACTCGCCCACCATCGGCAGAGTTAGCACCGGATCAAATAGATGAAGACTCTTTACCACCCTATTCAGTTTTAGACCCGATTCTGGAAATGTATATTGAACAGGACAAATCTGCTAAAGATATACTCGAAGCGGGCTATCAAATAAAAGACATTAACAGAGCCATATCACTAGTAGATAGAAATGAGTATAAGCGAAGACAAGCGCCTCCTGGGATTAAAATTACTCCAAGAGCTTTTGGGCGAGATCGACGTTACCCTATTACCTCTGGGTACAAAGGTGTTATTGATGAGTAAATTATTTTAGCGTAGAAACAGAATCATTAAGCTTAATCAATCCAGGTTTTATAATCCGTGCAGTTATGCCGCCATGTCCTCTCATTGCATTATAACCCCCCTCACCAAAGGTTTCTTCCATAAAAGAACAAGGATGGCACTGTCCCGTATATTCTAATACGGCATCACCAATCTGAAATTGCTTTTCTTTAAGGGCAAGAAGGTTTAAGCCACTGACACAGATATTCCGTCGAAGTGTCGCTGGGTCAATGGAATCAAGTCCTAAAAGTGAAGCAATGACGGGTAAATGTTCAGTTTGCATAAGTGTGACTTGACGTTTATCAGAACGACTAGCATAGCGATCTCCTAGTAAGCCTTTTTTAAGGCGGGCTTCTACTTGGTTGACTACTATAATTGTAGCTCGTCGTTTTGGTCTTAAACCTATCCAACTGACATATCCTGTTTGTGGAAGGGTATCTCGTAGCGTTTCTAAGAGTTTCATGATAAAAATTTATTTTGGAGTGCTTTCCTATCAAAGGGAAGCAAAATCAAAATATTTTTTTCAGTTTAATCCCTAAAATTTTCAAATTGCAAGGGAAGATCAATTGATTCTTCTACTTTAAGCATTGCAATGACTTGTTGTAAATCATCCCTTTTTTTCCCAGTTACCCTAAGTTTTTCGCCTTGAATGGCTGTTTGAACTTTAAGTTTCTTATCTTTAATGATTTTCACAATCTTTTTTGCGATAGGTGTTTCTATTCCTTGGTTAAGAGTAACTGGTTGTTGTGCTGTTTTACCGGTATCTTGAATATCTCCCGTTTCCATACAAGCTATATCCACGCCCCGTTTGGTCATTTTTGAAAAAAGGATAGGAAGCATTTGCTGTAATTGAAAAGTTGATGCTGCTTTCATAAGAATACTGTTTTCTAGTAGCTCAAATTGTGCATTAGATCCTTTAAAATCAAAACGAGTAGTGACTTCTTTATTTGCTTGATCGACAGCATTATGAACTTCGTGAGCGTCAAATTCAGAGACTATATCAAATGATGGCATTATATTTTTTAAAGAGTAAGAATTAAATGAAAATTTACTATAATTCTCTTGAACATATAATTCAACGTATTTTTACTAGAATTATTTCTAGACTGATTTAATAAATTCCGCAACTGCTTTAATTCTTAATCTACGAATAGCATTACCAATTTTAGAGCCTTCTAATTGACCCTTCAAAATATCTGAAGTGTCAATATTACAAGCTGCATTAGCCGCTTGTAGAACAAAATATGCTTGAGGATAAGGGTTATTCTCAAGCCCTGTTCGACCTTTAGCATCAGCTTCACAAGCCAGTACAAAATCTTCAACTATTGAACTTGAAGTCTTAAATGCTCCCAAAGACCCAAGCATATCAGTCAAGGTACTGGCTTTTAGCTCAGAAATACGATGGCAATGTGTATGGTGCTTCATCACTTGTAATGCCAGTGTTTTAAACGATTTAGGCACCCTTAGCCTTTTACAAAACTGCTCAAGAACAGGTAAACCTAATTGCTCATGTCCATGATGACTTGGCCATTTGCTTTTATCTGTTTTAGCTTTTCCCAAATCATGTAATAACGCTGCTAAGCGGACTTCAGGTTTTTTTGATAATTTTGAGGCTTGTTCAAGACAGAGTAAACTATGTATTCCAGTGTCTATTTCTGGATGATGTTTTTCAGGTTGAGGGATGCCAAAAAGTTGATCAATCTCTGGAAAAATAGACTTTAAAGCATGGCAATCTTTTAAGGTATAAAAAAATGCAGAAGGTGATCTTTCAGATAATACTTTAAATAATTCAGCCCAAACGCGTTCAGCCACTAAATGATCTGTTTCACCATCATTGACCATTTGCTTCATTAATTGCAAAGTCTCATTTGCAATAGAAAACCCTAAATGAGCATAACGAGCAGCGAAACGGGCAATGCGTAATATTCTTACAGGGTCTTCTGAAAATGCTGATGACACATGTCGAAATAGACGTTTTTCAAGGTCTTCTTTACCATTAAATGGATCAATAATGTTACCCTGTTGATCCATAGCAATGGCATTAATGGTCAAATCTCTTCGGATTAAATCTTCTTCAAGAGTGACTTCTGGTGATGCGTGGACTGTAAACCCCTTATAGCCAGGCGCAGTTTTTCGCTCTGTGCGTGCCAAGGCGTACTCATCGTGAGTCTCAGGATGTAAAAAAACGGGAAAATCTTTACCTACAGGTCTAAATCCTTGAGCAACCATAGATTCTGGCGTTTCACCAATAACAACCCAATCTTTTTCTATGACAGGGTAATTAAGTAAAGAATCTCTAACGGCACCGCCAACCAAAAATGTTTGCATATAAAATATCGTATAAAACTAATTTTGTAGAATAGAATTTTAACAGGGTAAAACAATGTTTGAACTCTTTTTATTCAGTATGCTTTTAGGTGCTATCGCCGGTTTATTAGCAGGGCTCTTCGGTTTAGGCGGCGGTGTAGTGATTGTTCCCGCTCTTGTTTGGTTATTTTCTGCCCACCATTTTCCTGCCGAACAAATAATGATTTTGGCCGTTGCTACCTCGTTGGCAACAATTATTCCTACTTCAATTTCCTCAATAATAACGCATCAAAAATTAGGAAATATATTATGGCATAAGGTTTTTCGTTTAAGCCCAGGCATATTAATTGGGGCAGGAATCGGTGCTTTTATTGCAGATACTATTAATGCAGAATTACTTAAGCAGTTTTTTATTGCTTACCTAATATATGTGGGTTTTCGTATGGCTTTACAAAAAAATACTAACTCTCAGTTAAAAAATCCTAATGACTGGCTAGATTATATTGCAGGTAATGGGATTGGAATACTCTCTTCTATATTAGGAATTGGAGGGGGAACATTAACCGTACCTTATTTAGTAAGTAGGCAAATAGCGATGAAAAATGCGGTAGCAGTATCCAGCACTTGTGGTTTACCCATTGCTATTTCAGGAACACTGGTTTATACCTTTTTAGGCTGGAATAATCCATTTTTGCCAGAATGGAGCATAGGCTACGTTTATTTGCCCACTTTGTGTGGAATTATTAGTTGTAGTATTTTTACCGCTCCAATTGGAGCAAAATTAGCCAGTAAATTACCAGCTAAACAACTAAAGCGGTATTTTTCTATTGTGATATTTTTAATCGCTTTTAAAATGATTTTTAATTAAAAAGAGCCATTAAAAATTATCTTGGACGAATACTAATTTCAACTCGACGATTTTGAGAACGGCCCATTTCAGTTTTATTGGAAGCAATAGGGTAACGTTCTCCAAAACCTCTTGACTGGATTCGGCCGTGTTGAACGCCTGTTTTTACAATATAACTGGCAACACTATTAGCTCTATGTTCTGACAATTCCTGATTGTGTTTATCACTACCGGTTGAGTCGGTATAACCAGAAATATTGATGCTGGTTTCATTAAATTTATTAAAAACTATACCAACCGAATCTAAAATAGAATAAAAATTTCCGTTTATATTGGCTGAATTAGTAGCAAAGGTAATGTTGCCAGGCATGATTAATTTTAAATCATCACCTAGTCTTTGAATTCTAATCCCTGTGCCTTCAAGTTGAGCGCGTAATTGTGCTTCTTGTCGATCCATATAATAACCAACACCTGCACCTACTGCTGCACCGGCACCGGCACCAATAATAGCTCCTTTACCACCGCCTGCTGCTGCACCAATAGCTGCACCACTTGCTGCACCAATCGCTGTACCCCAGCCAGTATTAGCCACTTTTTGTTCGCCAGTGTAAGGGTCAATTGCACAACCTGTGGTTAGAACAACTGCTAAGGTAATGCCTGTCAATTTTTTCATACTAAATTTCCTTGATAATTTCTATAAGACTTTATAACTACAATATTTTATTTATTTGATGGCTTAAGTATAGATGGGATTAGGATAAGCTCAATATCAGACTTGATACTTAGTATATTTGTTCAATTAATATGACAACTTGGGTAAAAATATAGTTATCCGTAACAGAATAAATTATTTTTTAATTAAACATATTTTCATAAAAACATCAGTCAAGATATAATCAACCGAACGTTATATCATTTATAGACCTTAGATCCTAAGTTTTTATTTAGGATCAAGGATTTAAAAGGACTCCATACAATGTCTAAAACCTTGAGATCATCAATAGGGTTAATTCTATTAATTACAACCGTTAGTCTAGCTTCTTGTCAATCCATGCTAAAAGTCATTTCTACTGATAAAAATGATGTTTCAATTGCTAAACAAAAGTAGAACTAGTCTTTAATCCTAAATAAAAACCTGTCGTTATGAAAAATACTGAGCAGTTAAGAAAACCAAAACCCTACCAAAAAAAGCAGGCACAAGGTGTGATATACAATAGTCGAGGGCTGTTGTTATATATTTTGCCATTAGGATTAATTCCTGCTGCATTTTTATCATTTGCTTACGGTGATTTTTCAAAAATTATCACTAATGTCGGGGGATGTGCTGCTTTTATATTGGCGGCAGGTCTTCTACGCAGAGGTATTGCTGCCGAGAAGCATTATTTAGATAAAAAAATTACTCGCCCACCAAAATGGCCCTTAAAAACAATGGCATCTATTATTGTTGCAGTGACTACTGGGTGGATAGCCTGGTTAGGTGCGGAGCATTCATTTTTTACCTCTATAGCTTTTGGCTTAGGTGCATTAGGCGGAATGTTTCTATTGTATGGCTTTGATCCTTGGCAAGAGAAAATGGTTGCAGGGTCCCATGGTTATACAACAGAAGAAGTCTCCCAAACTGTAGATGAAGCAGAGGCAAAAATAGTAGGGATTGAGCAAGCTAATAAACAAATTAACAACCGAAGTTTTAACCAGCGCATACGGGTGATATGTGATCATGCCGGAGAAATCGTTGATATCATTCAAGATGATCCGGGTGATATTAGAAGAGCAAGAAAATTTCTTAATGTTTATCTTGATGGTGCTTTAAAAGTTACTGAAGGTTATGCTGATATGCAAAGAAAGCATCAATCTGAAGAGTTGACAGAAAATTTTGATAATGTATTACAAACGATAGAGAGCGTTTTTATTGAACAGAAACAAAAACTGTTGGAAGATGATGTTCTAGATTTAGATGTCCAAATAGAAGTTTTAGCTGCCCAATTAAAGCATGAAGGTGTTGTTTAAACCCAAATTAGAAATTGATAGGAAATAAATATGAGTGAACAGAAAATAACGACTAAAACAGAAGATCTCACGATACCAGGTAGTAGCGTTTTCAATGAGATTGTGCCAGGTGTAACAAGCGATATATTAGCTTATGACCAATCGGATACAAAGAATAAAAAAGCAATAGATGCTATCGTCGCAACAATAGATATGAACGATACGAAATCTATTATCTATTTTGGAAGTAAAGCGCAAGAACAACTCACGACTATTTCCGATAAAATGCTGGAAGGTGTTAAAAATAAAGATATGGGTGAGGCAGGGGGCGATTTAAATGAAATGGTTGCTGCTTTGCGTGGTTTTGATGTGGATAATTTAGACCCTAATAAAAAACCTGGTTTTTTTGCTAAATTATTTGGTCGGGCAAACCCAGTAGTCAAGTTTTTACAACAATATGAAGATGTTCGTAAGCAAATAGATACAATTACTGACAAGCTAGAGTCACATAAAACCGTTTTGTTGACAGATATTACTATGCTCGACAAATTATACGATGCCAATTTAGACTATTTTCATAATCTTGATCATTACATTTCAGCGGGCGATCAAAAACTATTAAACTTGGATGAACAGGTTATTCCAGAAAAAGTCAAAGCAGTAGAAACATCTGAGGCCGTTATTGAAGCACAGGAATTAAGGGATTTACGTTCTGCAAGAGATGATCTGGAACGACGCATCCATGATCTAAGGTTAACACGCCAAGTAGCTATGCAAAGTTTACCGGGTATTCGGTTAGTTCAAGATAATGACAAAGGGTTAGTGAGTAAAATCAATTCAACTATTGTTAACACCATTCCATTATGGCGGCAGCAATTGGCAACAGCCGTAGCGATTTATCGTTCATCTGATGCAGCAGAAACCTTGCAATCAGCAACTGATTTAACTAATGATTTGTTAGAAGCTAATGCAGAAAACCTTAATCAAGCCAATGCAATTACTCGTAAGGAACTAGAGCGGGGTGTGTTTGATATAGAGTCCGTTAAAAAAGCCAATGCAACATTAATCAATACCATTAATGAAAGTTTACAAATTGCTGATGAAGGTAAAAAAATGCGTGCAGAATCAGTCTTGCAACTTGAAGAATGTGAAACAGAATTACGTAAATCACTTTCTGCTGCTGCAAGTCGGGCTGAAGAAGTAGAAGCCAAACCATCAGTTTAAACATTATCAATAGGAGAGAATAATGGGGTTATTGGATAAATTATTTGGTGAATTTGTTGATGTCATTGAATGGCTGGATGATTCTGACGATACTATGGTTTACCGTTTTGAACGGTATGGAAATGAAATTAAATATGGTGCAAAA
>CAZZIX010000139.1:5430-6860 GCA_964654345.1 uncultured Methylomarinum sp. | reverse complement strand
TGGATGGAGATGACTGAGGCTAAAATTTATGTCTCAAAAATTTGGCTGCGTTTTTTACCTCATTACGGGATTAAAGATATGCATCGTTTTGTTGGGATAGAGGATGATGGCGATGATTTGGTTTTAAATGATGTTATTTTAAAGTTTCTTCCCGCTCATTTTTTGCATTCACCAGGACAGCTGAATGTTTATGATCCCTTATCAAAAATTCTTTTCACTAGCGATATAGGTGCAGCAGAATACCAAGGTGAAGGTTCAAGTGAAATTTTTGTAGATGATTTTTCTAAACACCAACGACTTATTGAATATTTTCATCGTAGATATATGTCCTCAAACCGAGCGCTACGATATTGGCTAAAGACGATTAAACCTTATGATATTGATATAATTGCACCACAGCATGGTTATTTATATAGGGATGATGCAAAGGTGGGACTATTGCAATGGTTAGAGACACTAGAATGCGGTTCAGATCTTTTGAATATTGATTAAATCAGTGGGTTCCAGTTTATGCAGAAAAGATCAAATATTGAGCAATTCCATACTTATCTTAATACCGTTTTAACTGAATTATTAGAAAATCAAGTTAAAACCAGATCATTTATTACTGGCGTTCAACAATACAAAAATAAGGTATTAGACAAGAATTCAATACAACTTGCCGAAGATAGTCTGCGCGATCAGCAAGCACTTTCAAAATCTAATGATCAACTGATTAAGTTGGGGGCTTTAAACTGGGAACGGAGTATTAAACAAATAAAAAACTTACTTGTTAAGTGTGATTATTTGGTTAGAGATTTACATAAGGCATTGATTGACCGTGAGTTATACGAGCATCAAGGCCGTGTTCTTCAAGGGATTATTTTATCTCACGAAAAGATTGAGAATTGGGAAGAGTTTGTTCAATCAATATTATGTGAGTTTCATAGTATTTTCACATTTAATTTTTTTAGTATTGCATTTAACTCTTATGAAGGTATTGATCTATATCTTTATTATATGGGTGAATTTTCCACTGAAGATATGGTTGAAGCAAAGAAAATACTCTCTGCCAATATGACCTCTAAGTTAAAGCAAACTAAAAAACTGAAAATTAAAGAGTATCGAGTCCTTGATCATAAACTGACAGGTATTGATATTAAACAAATGCATTCAGTGACTATTGATGTTGATGGAAAACTTGATAATTTGGGCGGACTACTTGAAATGGGATATTTCTCATCTATTCCATTGGGAATAGATGAGAAATCTATTATTAGATCAATTTTATCAGTGATGGTTATGGTCATTGGTTCTAGCAGGACGCTTAAGAAAACATTGACAGAGCTTGATTTTCACGCAAAACAAGACTCACTTACCGGTGTATTCAATCGGCGTTATTTTAATGATTTTTTAGAGAAAGAAATAGAACGTTCCAAACGGTATAATCA
>CAZZIX010000139.1:0-5330 GCA_964654345.1 uncultured Methylomarinum sp. | reverse complement strand
GTAAAATTTACTCTTTAAACTTATGATTCAATATATTCTCCGTCGAGTTTTATACGCCTTTCCCTTGTTAATGGGGGTTAATATACTTTCATTTATTCTATTCTTTGTAGTCAATAGTCCAGATGATATGGCTCGTATGCAATTAGGTCAAAAACATGTTACAGAGCAAGCTATTCAAAACTGGAAACATCAACATGGCTATGATTTACCGATGTTATGGAATCAACAGGAAAGTGCGGGTAAAAAAATTACAGAGACTATTTTTTACAAAAAATCATTAGGTTTGTTTCTATTCGATTTTGGTGTTTCAGATAGTGGAAGAAATATAGGTGAAGATATTAAACAGAGGATGTGGCCAAGTCTTAGTATTGCTTTGCCTTCTTTGATTGTTGGATTATTGGTGAATATATCAGTTGCTTTAATGATGGTGCTATTTCGTAATACTTATCTGGAATTTAGTAGTATCGTTTTATGTGTCATTTTAATGTCAATTTCATCTCTATTTTACATTATTGGTGGGCAGTTTTTTATTGGTAAATTACTTAAACTGGTGCCTATTTCTGGCTATGATACGGGGTTTTCCGCGATAAAGTTTTTGATTCTTCCTGTCGTTATTAGTATTGTTTCTGGTATTGGTGCGGGCGCTAGATGGTACCGGACTTTATTTTTGGAAGAAGTTGAAAAAGACTATGTAAGAACAGCTAGAGCAAAAGGTTTAACGGAAACACAAGTATTATTTAAGCACGTTCTTAAAAATGCCATGATTCCTATTTTAACCGGTGTGGTCGTTGTCTTACCTCTTTTGTTTATGGGTAGTCTGATTATGGAATCATTTTTTAGTATTCCTGGGTTGGGTAGTTACACGATTGATGCAATTAATAGTCAGGATTTTGCTATTGTAAGGGCCATGGTTTTTTTGGGTTCTGTACTCTATATTTTTGGTTTAATATTAACTGATATTTCCTACACCCTTGTTGACCCAAGAGTTAGATTGACATGATTATTCTATGGACTGATGCGCTGATCTATCTATTGGTGGTAGCTATATCGTTAGGTGGGTTTGTTGTAAGTAGGCAACCACAAATGAGAAGACCCTTAAAAAAAATAGGGGCGAGTAAAACGGGGATGATTTCTCTGTTAATATTGGTGTTTTTTGTCATTATTGGCTTACTGGATTCTGTTCATTTTAAATCAACAGAGTCAGGGACTCATGAAATTATCAGCTTGTTGGATTATTGGGCAAAACCTCTAAGAGAGCAAGATGAAAAAACCTATTCAGCACCTTTTGCTACTCATTTATATAGTAAAGAAGCAATAACATTAGATGATGGCTCAACACAATGGGGTAATTCACGGCTCAAATATGGGGGGGCTCATCTACAAAACCCTGGAAACGAAAGACGAACGGATATATTAGGTAAAGCATTCGTAGGTTTTTCTAAAGGTGCTGGCTTAATGGTTTTAGTGTTACTTGTGTTGTGGGGAGCATTGCATAAAAAACACAAACCGTTATTGACTCATTCAAGTTCTAAAGCACTTTTCTTGGTTATGTTTTTATTAATTTCAATCGCTTATATGCTGATTGATTTGTCAGCATATTACCACGTGTTTGGGACAGATAAAGTGGGTGAAGATGTTTTTTATCAGGCTATAAAAAGTATTCGTACGGGACTGGTGATTGGCTCATTAACCACCATGATTATGCTGCCACTAGCAATCATTTTTGGCATAATGGCGGGTTTTTTTAGAGGATGGGTTGATGATGTGATTCAGTATATTTACACCACTCTAAACTCTATACCCAGTGTATTGTTAATCGCCGCCTCTATTCTAATGGTGCAGGTTTATATGTCGAATCATGCTGAAGAATTTAATAGCTTGATTGTCAGGTCTGATATGCGTTTATTATTTTTGTGTTTGATTCTTGGTGTAACTAGCTGGACAGGGCTATGCCGAATGTTACGCGCAGAGACCCTTAAACTTAGAGAAATGGAATATGTGCAGGCAGCACAGGCTTTAGGCGTTAGACGATGGGTAATTTTAATCAGACATATCTTGCCTAATGTCATGCATATTGTACTGATCTCAGTAGTGCTGGATTTTAGCGGATTAGTTTTGGCTGAAGCGGTATTATCTTATATTAATATCGGTGTTGATCCAACGACCTATAGCTGGGGGAATATGATTAACGGTGCGCGTTTGGAAATGGCGCGTGACCCAGTGGTTTGGTGGTCACTATTAGCATCATTTATCTTTATGTTTAGTTTGGTCTTAGCCGCTAATTTATTTGCAGATACAGTACGAAATGCATTTGACCCAAGAAGAGCAGAATAGGGAGAATTAATTGGAAAAATTACTGGAAGTAAAAGGATTAACTGTTGCTTTTAAAGAAGATAAGGTGGTCAATGATATTAGCTTTGATGTTTTTGCAGGTGAAACGTTTGCTTTAGTTGGGGAGTCTGGGTCTGGTAAATCAATTACAGCACTCTCTGTGCTTCGTCTATTACCAAACAATGCAAAAGTAATGGCAAATTCTGTGCTGCTTGATAATGAGAATTTATTGAGTATACCAGAATATGATTTCTGTAAAATTAGGGGCAAGCGAATAGGTTTGATTTTTCAGGATCCAATGTCTTCATTAAATCCAGTAATGACGATAGGTGAACAAATCGCTGAAGTTATGCGGATTCACTTTAATTATGCTGAAAAAGAGCTTAATCTGGCAGTTCATGAGTTATTAGAACAGGTAGAAATACCAGAACCCCAAAGGAGAATCAACGAATATCCTCATCAATTGTCAGGAGGTCAACGCCAAAGAGTGATGATTGCTATTGCCTTGGCTGGCAAACCAGAATTGCTGATTGCTGATGAGCCAACGACTGCATTAGATGTTACCATTCAAGCGCAAATACTGGAATTACTAAAAACAATCCAGAAAAAAACAGGCATGTCCCTGTGGTTAATCAGCCATGATCTTGCTCTGGTTTCAACTATGGCAGATAGAATAGCCGTGATGCAACAAGGGAAAATTGTTGAGATAGGCACTGCGAAACAATTTTTTAAGCAAGCAAAGCACCCATACAGTCTTAAATTGTTGGCGGCGTTGCCTTTAATGAATAGTAGTCTGGATAAGCCTGCCAAAGAATCAAAAGAAACCCCTCTGTTAAAAGTAGAATCTTTTAAAGTTTATTATCCCATTCGAAAAGGTTTTTTTAAGAGAATAGTCGATCATGTGCGCGCAGTGGATGGTGTCAGCTTTGAATTAAAGCGTGGGACAACACTTGCTCTAGTTGGCGAATCGGGTTGTGGTAAAACAACCTTGGGTAAAGGATTAATTAATTTAATCCCGAGCACTGCTGGGCGTGTATGGTTAGAAGGAATTGAGTTAAGCAAGTTAACAGGGAATGAGTTACGTCAAAAACGATCTGAAATTCAAATCGTTTTTCAGGATCCCTTTGCATCCATGAATCCCAGAATGTTAGTAGGCGATATTATTGCAGAAGGGTTAAAAGCCTTGCATTCCGAGATGCCTTTAGCAGATAGACAGAAAAGAGTATCCAGCTTACTAAAGCAGGTTGAATTATCTGAATCATCAGCACTACGTTATCCACATGAGTTTTCAGGAGGACAGCGGCAGAGAATTTGCATTGCAAGAGCTTTAGCTGTAGAGCCTAAATTAATTGTTTGTGATGAACCCACTAGTGCTCTTGATGTCTCAGTACAAGCACAGATTATTGATCTTTTAAAAAACTTGCAGAAAGAGCAGGGTGTAAGCTATTTATTTATTACCCACAATCTGGCTGTTGTAGCTGAAATTGCAGATGAAGTTGCAGTTATGTATAAAGGTAAGATTGTAGAACAGGGTTCAGTTGAACAAGTATTGAATCAACCCCTTCATTCTTATACTAAAACTCTTTTAGATGCAGTACCAGTAATTGTTAATTAATGATAATTATTGTCGGTGGGTGATTAAAATTTTTGATATTGCACTTATTTTTTAAGGTAAAATTGATGTTTATAGCCTAATTTAATCGTTATTATATTAGTCACAGTAAATGTAATTAAAAATTTATTTGTGATAATTTAGCGCAAAATAATTTCGTTTTGTGCGTAAATCATTAATGGTAAAGCTAAAAACTATTTTAAGAACAAAGGACTTATTATGATCAAACTTAAACTCACTCATTTTCTATATTTATGTTTTCTTTTTTTTCCAATTTCTGGTTATTCTTCAATGTATGAAAATTTAACTATTGATGAGGTCGTTAGTGATTCAGAACTGGTTTTTGAAGGCAAAGTTGTTAATCTTGAATATAAAACACCATCAGATCGAAATCGAGTTTATACCTATGTTACTTTTGAAATTATCGATGTTATCAAAGGTGATTATATTGATAAAACAATTGAAATTCGATATCCGGGTGGTAAAGAAGGAGATCAAGTTGCATCAGTCACGGATATGGTGATTCCTCAAGTAGGAGAAGAAGGGATATATTTTATAAAAAGCCTGACAAAGCACTATATTCATCCATTAACAGGCTGGGCTCAAGGTCAAATGAATATTGTTACAGATAAAGCAGGTAAAAAACGAGTTTTTTCTGTTTCTGGTGAGTCCATTTCCCATGTAAATCGTTTAGGGTCTAAGAAGAAAGGTGTCGAACAAAACTTATCAGCAGATGTTGCCTCTGGAGTACAGACAAGTAAGCAAAAAGATCAGGCGATGTTATTAGATGAAGTAAAAAGCCAATTGAAAAAAATTGTAGATATGGAATGAGGAAAATAATAATGAATATTACAAACAAAGTTATAAAAATTTTCTTATGCTTAACTCTTGTTTCTGAAAGCATATTTGCTTATGAATTAAGTGGGACTCGCTGGCCTAGTACAGAGATTACAATGACGGTAGATGTGGCAGGCGCTGAAGGATTATGGAACCGGACTTTTGAAACAGCAATGTTTAGATGGGGTGAGGTAACTAACTTTAGTTTTTTTATTACTAAGGAATTTTCTGATCCTTGCGATGATAATGATGAGAGAAATGGTGTAGGTTTCACGACAACAGACTGTGGGGATGAATTTGGAAGTGCCTTAGCGGTTACTCATAGTCTTTCTAGTCGTACTACAGGGATAAAAGTTCAGGCTGATATAATTTTTAATAACAATAAAAGCTGGAATGTTTATGATGGACCTCTAGTACCCGCAACAGGAGGAGAATCATTACAAGATTTTCGTCGAGTTGCCCTACATGAATTAGGTCATGTTTTGGGGTTGGATCATACTCCTCAAGGATCTAGTTCAATCATGGGGCCATTTATTGCTAGTGTTGATGG
>CAZZIX010000138.1:5204-6942 GCA_964654345.1 uncultured Methylomarinum sp. | reverse complement strand
TGTACTAGATTAAATATTCTGATTTTTCATGGCCAGCATCAATTAAAACTTGCATCCATTTTGGAGAAACACCTCTCCCTGTCCAGGTTTGAGAAAAGTCTTCTGGGTTACGATATTTAGGTGCAACTTTTTTCACTGTTTTACTTTCACCATCACTAATATCTACGGTTACTCCAATTGAAACGGCTAATGCTTTAATTTTGGTAATAACTTCTTTGCGATTTTCTAACTGTTTCTCTTCTAAAACCTTTGCCGCTTTATCAATAATAATTTGTAATTCTTTTTCAGAAAAGTTTTGATATTCATTCATATTTATTAACTCTAAAACTAATTACAGAGTTAGTATAACATTATCCATTTATATAATATTCGATATTATTTTTGAATGACTTCAAATTTAATTTCATTTAAAATATTACCCTCTTCATTTACAAGCTTGGCTAACCATGTGCCTGGTTTAGAAAAAGGTATGAATTTTTTTGTAGAAACTCGCCACCTAGGTCCCTTTATACTTATTTTCTTATTAAATTCCACCTGACCTTCCCATAACCATTGGTGATATAAAACCTTACCCGTCATATTTATTATTTCTGTAAAGTAATTAATTTTTGTATCTTTTTGTCTACTTACTTTTACAAAGGATATTATATTATCTATTGGCTCTCTATCAATTAAAGCATTAGTTAATAATGCTCGAGATATTATAGTTTTATCCGTTGTTTCAGAATATTCTTGACTATTCTTGATTGTTTTATCATTACGTTTAATTAAAGGAAGGTCTGTATCATTATTATCTTTACTTAACGTTCGTGTTTTTTCATTGTTATTATAATCTAAATATAATTCATCAAAAGACTCACGAGTAAATATTTCTTTCTGTTTATTTTTACTGTTTTCAACAGAATTAGCAGAAGGTTTAGTCACTGAATCTGCAATAACTTGTTTAATATCTTTTTTTTGATTTAAAGAGCCTTCTGATACTACTCTAGGTTTTAAGGTCTCTTTCTCTTCATTTTCATTCTTATCAATGGTTTTCTCAGATTTAAACTTTCGAGCCCTTTCATTCATGTTTGCATAAGGGTCATTCACAGATTCGGCAATAACTTGCTTTATATCTTTCTTTTGATTCAAAGAACCTTCTATGCCAGGCTTAGGTTCCGGCTTTGGAATAACTTTTTCTTCCGCTTTAAATGTACTGTTTTCAATGGGTTTGCTAAACTGAACGTCTTGAGCTTCATCAATCGCTGCAACTACTATTTTAGTCTCTGCATCTAGATCTTGATTAACTTCTTTCTGAAGATTGAAAGACTCTTCTTGTTCAACTTCATAAGAATCAACATTAAGGATATAAATTGGAACTAAAATAATACTCAAAAGTATTGCTGCCACTATAGCTTTTATTATACCCCATTCGCCTATTATCAATGCCTGTCGAATGTTTTTTGTTTGAACATTTTCTACATCATCAGTACCATTAATTTTTTTTATAATTCTAGCTTGACCGGTCATTTTCTCTACTCAATTATTATAGGTTTTTTACTAAAACTTGAAGGATTAATTATTTTTTACTCTTTTTGTACCTTCTATTTGTTAATATATCACTTTATCGTCCCTATCATCATTTTGAAATGCCGGGAAGTGACATGAGCAATTTGCTAAAACTGTTTCGAGATTCATCTGCTTTTTATGGTAGTAATGCTGTTTTCATTGAAGATTTATATGAACAATATCTTGAAAA
>CAZZIX010000138.1:0-5104 GCA_964654345.1 uncultured Methylomarinum sp. | reverse complement strand
GTATTTCATACAGGTACGCTGTACGGTGTTGATAAGTTGCCTTTAAAAAAAATCTTATCTACCCTTAAAGAAATATACTGTGGCAGTATTGGGACTGAATACATGCATATTGTGGATTCAGAAGCCAAACGCTGGATAAAAAATAAGCTAGAGGGTAATAAGCTGGACTCTCTAAATAATAGCCCTGAAAAGAAAATATCAAACTTAAAGCTATTAACCTCAGCAGAAGGAATAGAAAAACATTTACACCGTAAATATGTCGGACAAAAAAGGTTTTCACTGGAAGGTGCAGAATGTCTAATACCCATTTTAGATGAGCTAATTCAAAATAGCGGTGAAAAACAGGTAAAAGAAATTGTTATTGGCATGGCACATCGTGGACGATTAAATGTTCTGGTTAATATTTTAGGAAAAAGCCCTGCCCAGCTATTTGGTGAATTTGAAGGGACAAATACATCAATCCCTGGCGCTATTACGGGCGATGTTAAATATCATATGGGGTTTTCTTCTAATATCTCGACTTCTGGAGGACCCGTTCATCTGACACTTGCATTCAACCCATCTCATCTTGAAATTATCAACCCTGTTGTTGAAGGTTCAGTAAAAGCAAGACAAGATCGCCGAGGTAAAGGGAGTCGAGACACAATTATCCCAGTTTTAATCCATGGTGATGCTGCTTTTGCTGGACAAGGCATTGTGATGGAAACGCTTAATATGTCTAAAACACGGGCTTTTTCCACAGGTGGAACGATTCATATCGTCATAAATAACCAAATCGGCTTTACAACTAGTAATGCCATGGATGCCCGATCTACTCAATACTGTACCGATGTTGCAACCATGATTCACGCTCCTGTATTTCATGTGAATGGGGATGATCCAGAAGCTGTTATATTTGTCACTCAAATGGCTTTAGATTTTCGTATGCAATTTCATCAAGATGTAGTTATTGACCTAATCTGTTATCGAAAATTAGGCCATAACGAAGCAGATGAACCAGCAGCCACGCAACCGATGATGTACAAAAAAATCCGTAATATCTCTTCTGTTCGTGAATTGTATTCTCAAAAATTAATAACCGAAGAGGTTATTACCGAACAAACTTCTCAGGAGATGGAAAAAGAATACCAGCAACTTTTAGCAGAAGGAAACCCCGTTTCTCGCCCTATCCTTAATGATTCTAGTTATTCCTATTCAGGCCAATGGGAAAAATATATCAATCAAGAATGGACGATACCTTGCGATACTCGCGTTTCACTTGAAGATATTCGCTTTTGTAACAACCAACTCCATCAATTGCCCGCTGAATTTGAATTACACCCTCGCGTAGCTAAAGTGATGGAAAATAGGGCAAAAATGTCAGCAGGCGCGCTACCTATTGATTGGGGTTTTGCTGAAAACATGGCCTATGCCACCCTGATTTTAGAAGGCATACCGATTCGTCTTATAGGACAAGATGTTGGCAGGGGTACCTTTTCACATCGCCATATTGCCTTACATAATCAACTTAATGGTGAAACCTGGTTTCCTATTCAGCACTTATCTGAAAACCAGGGGCGAGCACAAATTTTTGACTCCTTATTGTCAGAAGCCGGTGTCTTAGGATTTGAATATGGCTATAGCTCTACTGAACCGGAGAAATTGATTATCTGGGAAGCTCAGTTTGGTGATTTTGCTAATGGTGCTCAAGTTGTTATTGACCAATTCATTAGTTCAGGGGAGACAAAATGGGGGCGATTAAGTGGTTTAGTTTTACTTCTACCTCATGGTTTTGAAGGCCAAGGCCCAGAACACTCTTCAGCCAGACTGGAGCGTTATTTACAACTCTGTGCTGATCATAATATACAGGTTTGTAACCCAACAACACCTTCACAGATCTTTCATTTACTCAGACGTCAACAGCTTAGATCGTATCGTAAGCCACTCATCGTTATGAGTCCCAAAAGCTTACTCAGACATAAATTAGCAACATCGACACTAGAAGATCTGACGGATGGCTCATTTTTACCCATTATTCCAGAGCTGGACGAACTTAAACCTAAAAAAATCACACGCTTAGTTCTATGCTCTGGTAAAGTTTATTATGACTTATTAGAAAGTCGTCGGTCTGATGAACTTGATCATGTTGCCATTATTCGCATTGAACAACTTTATCCATTTCCTAGCGATTTATTTAAAGCTGAAATTAAGAAATATCCAAACCTAGAAGAGATAGTCTGGTGTCAGGAAGAACCAAAAAACCAGGGGGCATGGTATCAATCTAAACACCACTTCTACGATAATATAGATAACAGTTTTACCATTGCTTATGCAGGCAGACCAGCCTCGGCAGCACCTGCTGTTGGCAATTATACCGTCCATATTGAACAGCAAAAAGCGGTTGTACATGCCGCACTTTACGATATAAATGAAGGAAATTAATATGAGTTTTGAAATTCTGGTTCCTAGCCTACCTGAATCTGTTGCTGATGCAACACTGGCAACCTGGCATAAAAAAGAAGGCGAATTCGTAAATAAAAATGACAACTTGGTTGATTTGGAAACGGATAAGGTTGTGTTAGAAGTCCCTGCTCCAGAATCTGGCATACTCAGCAAAATTCTTCAACAAGATGGTGCAATAGTTGTGGGTGGTGATGTTTTAGCTATATTAGAATTGAAAGATGGAGAAGAAATAGCCTCCCAGCCTGAAACTAATCCTCAAAAAACCACCTCAATGGCTGATGAAGATATCCCGTTGAGCCCTTCGGTTCGACGCTTAATATCAGAAAATCATATTGACCCACATACTGTAACCGGCTCTGGAAAAAATGGCAGACTAACCAAAGCAGATGTATTAAAATATATTGAAATTAGCCAACACACCGCTGAATCAGCAACACAAAAACCTATCCCACAACCTGCGATAGTCCCTGAGCCCGATGCTATTGCTACGACATCAGCATCCAGCTTTAGACCTGAACAACGCGTCCCCATGACTCGTCTACGCGCAAAAGTAGCGGAGCGTTTACTTCAAGCTCAACAAAACGCTGCCATGCTAACGACTTTTAACGAGGTCAATATGAAAAACGTGATTGATTTAAGAAACCAATACAAAGACCGCTTTCAACAAAAACACGAAATAAAACTGGGGTTTATGTCTTTCTTTGTTAAATCATCAATCGAAGCCCTAAAAAAGCACCCCGCAATTAATGCTTCTATTGATGGTAATGATATTATTTATCATGGCTACTACGATATGGGTATTGCTGTTTCAACCCCTCGCGGCCTGATTGTTCCCGTTATAAAAGATGCAGATCAACTGGATTTTGCAGGCATTGAAAAAAGTATTTTTAACTATGGATCAAAAGCTAAAGATGGCTCTTTAAGCTATGAGGATTTAACTGGTGGCACTTTTACCATCACCAATGGTGGCATTTTTGGCTCAATGTTATCCACTCCCATTCTCAACCCTCCTCAATGTGCAATTCTAGGTATGCATGCAATAACAGAAAGGCCCGTAGTTGAAAATGGTGAAATAGTTATACGGCCAATCATGTATTTAGCATTATCATACGATCATCGCTTAGTAGATGGAAAAGAAGCAGTACAGTTTTTAGTGACGATTAAAGAATGTCTGGAGTCTCCTGCACACCTTTTACTTAATTTATAGGTATAGCTTATGACCACATCAAAATCAAATTATGATGTCATTATTATTGGAGCGGGGCCTGCCGGTTATGTAGCGGCTATCCGTTGCGCTCAATTAGGCTTAAAAACCGCATGTATTGACAATTGGAGCAATCCAAAGGGTAGCTCTAGCCCTGGAGGGACATTTGTCAATGCCGGCTGTATCTCTTCCATGGCATTATTAGAATCTTCAAAAATATTCAATTTACTAAACAATGAGATTTCTGTACATGGTATAAAAATTGATAACCTGAGTATTGATATAGCTCAAATGATCAATAGAAAAGATTCTATAATCAATTCCTTAAGTCAACACATTACCCATTTATTTGAACTGAATAATATTGATTGTATCCATGCACATGGAAAATTATTGGCGGTTGGTCAGGTTGAAGCAATGGACATAAATACGGGTAAAAATACCGTTTATACCGCTGAACATATTATTCTGGCAACCGGCTCACACCCTTCTAAATTACCTTGTGCGCCCATTGATAATGAATCAATTATTGATTCAACATTAGCACTTAGTCTTCCGAAAACACCAAAAAGATTGGCTATTATAGGTGCGGGTATTATTGGCTTAGAATTAGCTGGCATATGGAATCGTCTAGGTTCAGATGTGATTTTGTTAGAAGCACAAGATACGTTTTTAACCCCGACTGATCAACAAATATCAGAACAAGCCTATCAAATATTTACTCAGCAGGGTTTAGATATTCGTCTTGGCGCCCGGGTTATCTCTACAAAAAAAAGAACCAAAAAAATAACAGTAGAATATCAAGATAATGATGGAACCCACTCAATTCACCTAGATAAACTGATTGTAGCTACTGGTCGTGAACCAAATAGTGAAAACCTGGCAGCAGATGAGGCAGAACTACTGCTAGATGATAATGGATTTGTCCATGTTGATGAAAATTGTTGTACATCCCTACCCGGAGTTTATGCCATTGGGGATCTAACGTCACTTGGTCCCATGCTGGCACATAAAGGACTGGAGGAAGGGATATTTGTTGCAGAAAATATAGCCGAGCAAGGCAGGCCCATCAACTACAATATTATTCCCAGCGTCATCTATAGTTCACCGGAAATAGCCTGGGTTGGGCAAACAGAACAAGTCTTAAAGGCTGTAGGTGAACCGTACAAAGTTGGAATCTTTCCCTTTTCGGCGTCAGTTCGTGCACTGGCAGCAGGAAAAACAGACGGGATGGTTAAAATTATTACTCATGCTGAAACAGATGCAATTCTTGGAGTACATATTATTGGCGAACAGGCCGCTGAATTAATTGCTGAATCTGTATTAGCTATGGAATTCTCCGCCAGTGCTGAAGACCTTGCTAGAACCATTCATGCCCACCCATCTATATCAGAAGCTATACATGAGGCAGCACTTGCTTTGGATAATAGAGCCTTACACTTACCTCCTTCACTGTCA
>CAZZIX010000137.1:0-6957 GCA_964654345.1 uncultured Methylomarinum sp. | reverse complement strand
AAAAACGAGCGAAATCACTTTTATCAAATTTTGCAAAGGATATTTCTTGTCCCATAATAATTTTTTTTGTTATGTCTAGTTCATAGTAGTTTTATTTACTCAATAAGGTCAAGGGTCATAAAGCATATTTCTAAGTGATATTTTGCTACAATTAAGAAAAATATATCGGAGATTTAAAAATGGCAGCAAAGGAAATACTATTAGGTGGGCAAGACGGTGTACAAGTTATTATGGACGCTGCAATGGGAAACAGGCATGGTGTTATTTCAGGGGCAACAGGGACCGGTAAAACCATTAGCTTGCAGATTTTAGCTGAAGCCTATTCACATCTGGGTGTGCCTGTTTTTTTAGCAGATATTAAGGGAGATTTATCGGGTATTTCAAAATCAGGAAAAGCACATGAAAAAATCACTGAACGGATAGAAAAAATAAAAATTAGTGATTTTAATTTTCGTCCTAATCCTACTGTATTTTGGGATATTTTCTCAAAGCAAGGCCACCCGGTAAGGACAACTATTTCTGAATTAGGCCCTTTACTCTTAGGGCATATGCTGGAATTAAATGATACACAAACCGGTATTATCTATAGTTGTTTTAAAATAGCTGATGACCAAGGGTTATTATTACTGGACTTAAAAGACCTTCGTTCAATGCTTTCCTGGATGGGAGAAAATGCAAAAGAGCTAAAGGCTGATTATGGCAATATTTCTTCTGCAAGCATAGGGGCTATTCAACGTCGATTGCTCGTTCTTGATGAACAAGGTGCAACTGAGTTTTTTGGTGAACCCGCTATAAAACTGGAAGATTTTTGCCGCAATGATTTTTCCGGCAATGGCGTCATAAGTATTCTTGATGCAACAGACTTAACCCAAAAATCTCCTCGTCTTTATGCTGCATTCTTATTGTGGTTACTTTCTGATTTGTACGAAACAATGCCAGAAGTAGGCGATGCAGAAAAGCCAAAACTAGTTTTATTTTTTGATGAAGCTCATTTGTTATTTGAAAACTCTCCCCGTGTTTTAGTTGATAAAATTGAACAAATTGTTCGGTTAATTCGATCAAAAGGGGTAGGAGTTTATTTTATCAGTCAAAGCCCTCTTGATATTCCAGATGATGTTTTAGGACAACTAGGCTTAAAAATACAACATGCATTACGTGCATATACTCCTAAAGATAAAAAGATTATTTCAGCGGTTGCCGATACCTTTCGTAGTAACCCAAAAATTGATGTTGAAGAAGTTATAACCGAATTAAAAACTGGAGAAGCGCTGGTATCAGTGTTGAATCGAGATGGAAGCCCAACACCCGTTGAAAGAATTCTTATTAGACCGCCTGAGTCTCAAATGGGGCCGATTACACAAGAAGATCGGGAGGAAATAATATCTCGATCACCATACAAAGATAGGTATGATGAGGATTTAGATAGGGAATCAGCCTATGAAATTCTTAAACAAAGAGCAGAACAAGCCTTAGCTGATAAAGAGGATGAACGGACTAAAAAACCCTCTACTAAAAAACGATCAAGAGGAAGACAAAGTGCAGGAGAGGCTATGTTAAAAAGTGCAGCACGTAGTATAGGAAGCTCTCTTGGACGGCAGATTATTCGTGGGATTATGGGGTCTTTATTAGGACGGCGTTAAAGTTTGTCTTATTTTTTAAAATAATGTGGGTTGCTAAAGAGTGTAATTCTACTGTTTGCAGGGAAAAGGCTCACTGCCATTAAGTTAAGAGATTATTATCATAGGTTGGGCTGCCGTCTTTTTGGCAACCCAACATAAAATAGGCTAAAAATGTTGGGTTAACGATAAAGCCGTTAGCCCAACCTACAAGAAGCCATACGTATTTTCGTAACTTAATGGCAGTGAGGGAAAAGGTTATGTTAATTATAATCGTAGCCATTATTAAAGTAAGCTATCAGTATCATTTGATTCTTTATTAAGTTTATTTTTTTTCTTGCTGAATAAAATTTGCGATATATTTGCCATACCCTGCAGACTTAAGTTCTTTTACAGGAATAAAACGCAGTGACGCTGAGTTAATACAATACCGAAGCCCCGTTGGTTTTGGGCCATCATTAAACACATGCCCCAGATGTGAATTTGCATATTTACTCCGAATCTCGGTTCTAGGATAAAGTAAATAATAATCAGTTTTTTCGACAATATGTTCCGCAGTTAAAGGCTTGCTAAAACTTGGCCAGCCTGTTCCTGACTTAAATTTATCTAACGATGAAAATAAAGGCTCGCCACTCACAATATCAACATAAATTCCTTTTCTTTTTTCATCCCAATAGCTATTTTTAAATGCTTGCTCGGTTGCGTCCTTTTGGGTGACTTTGTATTGCAACGGGCTAAGTTTTTTGCGTAAAACATCATCAGCAGGTTTGCTGTATTGTTGTGTACTAGAAGGACTTAATTTTAAATCATCTCCCCAGGTTTTAGTTAAATATTGGTCTCTACCCGAGTTGTAACGATAATATTTATAGCGGATTGGGTTTTTCTTATAATAATCCTGATGATAGTCTTCAGCACTATAAAAAGCCTTAAATTCAGTGATTTCTACGGTGATGGGGTTGTTATAACGACCAGAAGCTTGTAATCGTTGCTTAGACATCTCCGCTGTTGTCTGTTGCTTTTTATCATGATAATAAATAACAGGGCGATAATGTTTACCACGGTCAACAAATTGTCCTTCATTATCTGTTGGATTAATTTGTCGCCAGAATGCTTGCAGTAAATCATCGTAAGATATGATGTTGGCATCATAATAGACCTGGACTGCTTCAACATGTCCAGTGCCACCCGCTGATACTTGCTTGTAACTAGGGTTGGCAATGTTGCCACCACTGAAACCGGAAATAACTTGGTGTACGCCTGAAACTTTTTCAAAATCTGATTCTACACACCAAAAGCAACCGCCAGCAAAAGTAGCAATTGATAACTTTGATGAGGTGAGTGCTTGAGCCGGTTGTTTTGATTCGACACAGGCAGAAATCAGTAGAATGCTGGTTAGTGTGATGAGTGATGAAAGTCTAATCTTCATATTGAAGTACCTGATTGATTTAAACATTTTTATTCAGTGTAACAGTGATATAACTAAGATGTGAGAGTTTAGCCATCCTTGGCAATTGATTTATCTAGTTTAATAATTTCTCATTCGGCGAATTGATATTTTAGCTACAGGGTTACGCCAATCATGTTTGGCTGCACTCAAATCTCCAATTCCATGAATACCCGAATGAATATGTACAAAACCTTCACCAGCAACATCAGATGCTGAATTAGCATTGCCACAAGGAGGTCCAGGAATATATGCACAGCTTTCATCATTGGCCTCTGCACCTGCATCATAAGCGGGTACAGTCATCATTGAAAATCTACGAGGTAGTTTTACTCTATTAACTGCCATAAATGCATCGTTTGTGCTGACTAACATTGATACTAAACTGAGAAACTTTGCACTGCCTTGACTATTGATTACCAATGTTTCACTTTTTCCAGGCATAATAACACCTGTGCCGTGGACAACTTCATGAACCCCGTCTGCGTTTGATAATAAATCTGATAAACCATCAGTATTCGCATCTTGTGCTAATGCTGCCAATTCAGGTGTAGCAGCTTCACCACTGGTAAACAATGATTGATTGCGATTGTGTGTGACGGCAAAAATAGGAGAGAAAATCTGTCCAGGCGTCAAATTTGTAATAGTTACTTCGTATGATCGAGCATGAGCTGTTGATAGAGAAATGATTAATAGAGTCATTGCTGATAAAAATTTAAACAAGTTTTTCATAAGGGTTCCTTTTGTGAGTATCAGTGCAAGATTAGGTACAGAATAAGGATAAACCGGAAAAGTTGCATAATAGTCACGTAATTATCACATTTTGATCACAACGTGGAATTTATCAAGTTTGAACTGGCTGGCAGGGTAAATGAAAAGGTGGTTTTGTTGTTTGGGATACTACTGACTTCAATCTTACTGCTATGAAGTTCGAGTATTCTTTTCACAATGGCAAGACCGATACCACTGTTACCATTTTCTACGTTACGGTTTTTGTCCAGTTGGTAAAAGCGGTCAAAAATAAATGGCAATTCAGTCTCTGGGATACCACTTCCATTGTCACTCACTTGAATCTGTATTTGTTGTACAATTTCAATCAAAGTAATGGTGATTGTTCCATCTGTAGGCACAAAGCGAAATGAATTTTCCAACAAATTAACTAATACTCTTTCTATCAAACTAATGTCGGCATAAACGAAGAGACTGGTGGAATTATATTGAGCAGATAAATTAATATCTTTTTGTTTGCTGGATAATAAAAATTTTTGAATAATATCTTCAATTAGTTCTACTAAATTAAAAACTTCTTGTTGAGGTTTAGTTTCATGAGCATCCAGCCTTGCTAGTTCAAATAGCTCAGCGACTAATTTATTCAGTCTGGAACAATGTTTTATGGCTGTTTGTAAAAAATGACGTCGCTCTTTCTCAGTGAGGCTTGATTCCTTAATCAATAAAGTTTCTATATAACCTTGTAAAATGGCTAATGGAGTGCGCAAGTCGTGAGAAACATTGGCAACCAATTCACGTCGTAAATGATCCGTTGTTTTTAGGTCATCAAGTTGGTGATGAATTTTTAATGCCATGGTTTGAAAGGCAGCGGTCAATTGGTCTATTTCATCGCCATGTTCGCGAAAAATGGGAAAGGAGGGAGAATGTTGGGGGCTTTTTTCAAAACTGCTAACGCTGGTAGATAAATTTTTTAAGCGCCGAGTCAAGCTAGCAAATAGTAAAATACCAAAGAAAAACACAACGACGAGCCCTATTGCAGTAGCGAGCAAACTACTACTCAGAATGTAACTGTTTTTAATTTTATCAACAATTGAGTCATATTCTTCACCGCCAAGAATGACATACAGATAACCATCTGGCTTATTTTTGAAGGGTACAGACGTAGCCGAGAAAACTTTAGAACGATCATAATCCCGTGGATCATCACCACGTAGAGGGAGAATAGTTTGACCTGATAAAAAGCGTTTAATAGGTTCAATATCTACTGAAAACCTGACTACTTTCCAGGGTGGGGCGGAGAACTCTAAAATCTCACCTTCATGATCAATTAAATAAATCTCAAGGTTGGGGTTTAGCACCATTAGAGAACGAAATAATTGTCGTAATGCTGAGTGGTTAATTTGCCCCTCTTGAAAAATATCCGATTCTTTAACGATATGGCTGGCGATTTTTCCATTGAGTTTTTGCATGACTTCTTGTTGATAATAGTCTGTCGCAAAAAAGGTCACAGAGATTGTCAGGATACTGAGTAGAATAAAAAGTAAGAGTAACGTTAATGTAAGTTTGGCAAATAAAGACTTAAACATAGTGTTATTGTTCTGAAAATTTGTAACCTACACCCCAGACAGTTTGAATATAAACTGGGTGTTTTGAATCAGCTTCAATTTTAATTCTAAGTCTGTTGATATGGGAATTAACGGTATGTTCGTAGCCATCATGGGCATAACCCCATATTTGATCCAATAATTCGTTGCGTGAATAAACTCGTCCTGGGTGACGAGCGAAAAACAGCAATAACTCAAATTCTTTGGCTGTTAGATTGACTTCATGATCTGCTATGGTAACAGAGTATTTATCAGGATTAATTACAATCAGCCCTCGCTTAATTATCTGTGATGAGTCTTCTTGATTACTTGAATTAATTGCGTCTGAGCGACGAAATATAGCTTTGATACGTGCTAATACTTCAGTGATACTGAAGGGTTTAGTGACATAATCATCCGCCCCAGTTTCCAGTCCCAGTACCCGGTCTAATTCAGAGTCTTTAGCGGTTAGCATGAGTATAGGCGTGTAGTGGTGATTTTTTCGAATTGCTCTGCAGATTGATAAACCATCTTTTCCTGGCAACATTAAGTCCAGAATGATTAAATCATATTGATAATTTTCTGCATATTGCAAACCTGAGTCTCCATCGAAACACAATTTAACGCTGTGTTGAAGATCGCGTAGATGTAAGGCCAATAATTGCGCCATATCTTTATTGTCTTCAATCAGTAATATTTTTTTGGCAGACATGATAATTACTTCTCTTTACAGTTATGGGCACCTCTAATAATTGCCTTTTTGTCCGATTTCGGCGTTGGATGATTTTCTGCGATCCTCATGTATTCCATATACACTGCGGTTCTCAAAAACCATCCGCCTTAAACTCAAACAAAAATTCGAATTATTATAGGTGCCCTTATATCAATTATAGACATTAAATATCACAAAATTATGTCCTAAGTTGTTAAGAGTAGGTTTAATGAAGGTGGGTAATAGGGATATTTATTGATCAGAAGTATGCGAGGAAAACTAAAATATTATCCTTACAAGCCGTCCAAGGCTTCTTCCGTTCGTTCCGTAGGTGAGTATATGCTTCGCGCGGTCACCGATGCGCCCATTTCAGCGTCTTGTTATCGACAAAAATCAACTCGCTATAAAATCCGCATCCGTGACCGCGCGAAGTATATCTTGGTGATAAGAGTTCTAATATTTTATGGGATAAAATGGCGTACTGGTGAAAATAATTGTTATCAAAAGCGCCAACATTTTTCGCGAAACCTAAAATGGATCCCTCTCATTTTAGGAACGAAAAATTAGTTGGCAGTTAATGCCTTCGGTGCCCGCATTCGTCCTGCGTACTTGCCAAATGTTTGAGTAAACCCTATCCATATACTATGACGTTGGGACTTATTTAAAATACTAAAGTGATCTTTTGTTACACAGAACCAAGGTTATTTTTCGTACTTGAGAACTGTATATCCTCTCTTATCTTGGTCATTTGTTTTTGTCGCTCCAGCGTCATCCTTTGGATGTGAAGAATACGGGTTATCATTCATCATATGCTTTCCTTCCATCGCTGAAAATCAGGGAAACGGAGCTTAGCGGAGTGATGATTTTTAGTCC
>CAZZIX010000136.1:0-6978 GCA_964654345.1 uncultured Methylomarinum sp. | reverse complement strand
TATACCTCTTACATTCTTTCAACCTTATCTCGACACAACTGTTCAGTTATTTCCACCCATTCATTAATATCTATATTTTCCTTTATTAATTGATAAAGAGAGATTTAGATTCTCTAAACCTTTCTCATTCACAATTAATCGAGCTATCCTTTTGTCATTAATATTAAAGTTTTTTGAAAAAAAACTTTAATTTCATCTTGAAGAGTAAAGGCATAAGTTAAAAAAATACTAATTTATTTGCTAGCTGTGAAAATGTTAGCCGAATTTAGTTGATTTTCACGAAGTAGAGTTAAGTAATTATTTAACTTAAACTTTATGTAAGCTCCTAAAAACTTGTTCTTAAATTTCATCGGTCATGCTTAAGGATATTAAATAGCCTGTAAAAATTAGTTCATATATAATGCGATAAAAAAGCACACCAACTCACAATTAGGAAAAATAATAATGCGAATTACTTTAATTTTATTTAGTTTACTCTTTTCCGGCAACCTATTAGCAAAAGCTATTCAGCCTGCTGTTGCAATTAAAGAACCCATTGTTGGCGACACAATAAATCAAAATTTGATTAAACGATTAAACACGGATACTATTCGCGCAGAAATGGAGAATTCCTTTAGAGCAACAAGAAAACTCCGAGTGCTTAGTCGTGATAAGAGCACATTAAAGGCTGTTCTTGATGAGCAAGATTTTGCTAATTCTGATCTAGCTAAGGGTGATGCGGCTAGTTCTGGCAATATTAATAATGCAAATTACTTGATCCTACCCACTATTCAAGATTTTAAATTTTATAGAAAACATACAGCCCTTCCTAACTTTGATAGTAAATTCAAACGTAAAGATTGGGGTTCTCTAGTCGTAAACGCCCAAATGATTGATTCTACAACGGGACAAATCGTAACGACCTTCTCCCTTAAAGAAACCTTCAGAACAAAAGAAACGGTTGTTAATGATAATACTGGAGCACCTAGCAGTGTTTATTTTGCTAAATTAGCAAAAGGAGTTGCAGCACAATTAGCTAACCAGTTTATAGCCCAAGTTTACCCAATGAAAATTGTTAAACGAATGAGAACTAACGAGGTTATTCTTAACCGTGGCAAAGATGGTGGCGTTAAGATTGGAGAAAAACTTAATGTTTATTTTGCAGGTGAAGCCTTAATAGATCCAGATACAGGTGAATCATTAGGTTCAAGTGAAGAGTTTATAGGTACCGTTAAAGTCACCCGCATTTTACCTAAAATAACTTATGCCAAAATAATTTCGGAAGAAGATCCCCTTGGTTTCCCAATGCAAGCAGGAAACGTTTTAAGAAAACCTGAATAACCTCTTGGCATACTTACATTAAATATGAAGAGTGAATAGCTATCTCATATCTTAATTAACTATTCTTTAATTTTTTTCTTCACTAAGGACTTTTTATGAAACAACCTTTATTACGTCATTTTCTAAAATTTAGTTTTCTGATTATTTTTGGATTATTAATGAGTGCTTGTGGAGAAAAAAGTGATGAAAAAGCTAACGACAAATCTCAAGCAAATAACACAAGTGATAACCTAGGCTTTTCTAAGACCCAGCAAGGACAAATTAAAATTGCCGTATTAGGTACAAACGATTTCTTTCCTGATCGAGCTGTTCAACAAAATTTAGGGCTTCCAGAAGGCATTGCTGCTCGTGTTATTGAGCATCTGCAAAAAAGCAATCGGTTTAATGTTTTAGAAAGAACGGCATTAAGAAAGATTATCAATGAACAAGAGTTCGGCAAGGGAGACAAAGAATCTTTCCTGGACAGAACCTTGAACGCAGCAACTAAAGACCTACCGGACGTCAGTGGATATGCCGTTAAATGGACAGGTATTTTGTCAGATCACAATGATATTGTTAAAGAATACCAAAACTTAGGTACGACAATGGGAGCTGATTTTTTAGTTTTCGCAGTTCTGGAAAAAGCGCAGGAGAAACTTACAAGTACGGCTATTCCTTATAGTGAATCTGACAAAGAAATTACCAAGCACGTTTCTGATGCACGTCTTCGATTACGAGTTATTGATACTAAATCAGGTATGATTGCAGGAACAGCAAGTTTTAGAACTAAAGTCAGCGAATCTATCTTTGAAGGCAGAGAGTCAACACGAGATGAATACTCAACTTTTGATCATGTTGGTGCTGTTGCCTCTCAAAAAATCCTTGATATAGTCTCACCTGCAAAAATCGTCAGTGCAGATCCATTTGTAATTAACCGCGGTAGTAATGATGGTTATACAGCTGACAGTACTTTTAAAGTTTCCAGAGCAGGTAAAGAAATCCAAGATCCCAGCGGTGTTGCAATTGGTCGGATTAAAACACCAACAGGCAATATTAAATTAGCCTCTATACAAGAGACTCTTTCCATTGTTGAAATTATTGATGGCGATGTACAAATAGGAGACTTACTAGAAATTCAAGATCAACAAAGTGCAACTAATCAAGCAACCAAGACCATCGAAAAAACGTCAACAGGTGGAAAACTAACTATTGCTATAGGTAAAGTTCATTTTAATGCCAACAATAATCATATCTTTTTATCGGTTAACGACTACCCAAGAGTTAAAAATGACCTTATGGTTAAATTGACTAATTCCAACCGCTTTGATGTTCTGGAGCGACATGAAATAGATCAAGTGTTAGATGAAAAAAACTTTACTGCATTAATGGGGGGTGATGAAATTGACCCTTATCTTAAAGAAATGATTGGTGCTGATTATTTAGTCCTAACTGCAGTAGATAAATTTTCGATAACATCAGAAAGTAAAGAAGTAGCCTATGTTGATAAAATCCAGACTAGGCATTACGGAATTATCGAAGCAACATTAAGAATAGTGGATAGTCACTCAGGTAAATTATTAGCTGCTGATAAAATACGTATTAATAAAAAACTGAATACATACAATAAAAACCAATCAGCAAATACCTATAGTAACCTGATAGATGAATTTACTGACTTAATGGTCAGTAAAATTGTACACCGCCTTTATCCGATTAAAATTATGGCCACTCTCCCTGATGGAAGTATTTATATAAATCGAGGTTTGGACGGTGGTTTAAAAACGGGTGATACCTTTATTGTAATGCGACCAGGACAGGATTTAATTGACCCTGACACTGGCATATCCTTTGGTTCTGCAGAAACAAAGATAGCAGAGTTAAAGTTAGACAATGTTGAAACATCCCGATCAAAAGCCAGTTTACTATCTGGAGCAGATGTTCAAAAAGATGATATTTTACGTGAACCACAAAAACAAGCAATTCAACAGCCACAAACTCAAGAAGTTAATACTCCAAACTTTTAAAAGTTAAAATTTACGCAGATTAACAATGACTAATAATAAAAATAAAACACTAAGCATTACGATGGTTATACTCATTTTAGGTGCTATTATTTTTCCTGAAAAACAAGCCTTTGCTATTGATTTTTTAAGGGGACTAAATAATACTTTAGATAAAATTCAAGATCGTGTTAAACGACCTTCTCGTTCAAGGCCTAAACCATCTATCGTTGTACCTAAACCAGGTTCTCCACAGCACCCCAATCGTGCCATTAGGCATGCAGCAATAACACAACAGCAGAACATACCTTATGAAATCACCTATTTTGGCTATTCTAAAAATTTCTTACCAATAAGAACTCATATTGCACAGAATGAAATGAAACTTGCCTATGAAGCTGAGCAAAGAAATATTAAAAAAAATGGCACGAGCTTTCTCAATTCAGTTGAAGCGGGCGTTTTATCTGTTGATACAGTTCACATCTCAGATGCAATTGAAGATTTTGCTACAGCGGAAAATCATTTAAAACAGCAAATGGATCGCTCTGTTGTTGAAGGTACGGCTATGAAATATGGTCGTGAACTAATAAGTGTTGTGAGTGGAAAAGGCGACTTAACAGAATACAATGGTGAACCTTATGAGCGGATTTTAATGCTAAATTATAAATCCATTGCTTATTTACTAAACGGAGAACGAAAAGCTTATAACGTCACAAGAAGAGCTATTGATTGGCAAAATATTGAGAAAAAAATATTTGAAAAAGGCATTAAAGAAGTTAAAACTAAAGTCGAAGAACAGAAACGAGCTGAAAGTAATAAAAAAACCATGTCATATGCTCCCGAAGCTTTCGACTTGATTTTTAAACAAAACAATCGATTTAAGTCAAAAGCGACGAGTGTAAAAAGTGCCTATATTAATCCTTTTGGCTTTTATATGGCAGGTATAGTTCAAGAGTTTGATAGCTACGAAGATTTATCTTTACGCGATAATGCGCGAATATCATATAAAAAAGCACTGGAACTTAGCCCAAAAAGTAAAGTTATTCAAAGAGCCATTAAAGCAACAAAAAAAGCCCCCCCAAAAAACAAACATCTAGTTCATATCATTGTTGCAGATGGTTTTGCACCTGAAAAAAAGACGCTTTCTTTTAATATGAATATAGCAGGAGGACTTGTCGTTATTAAAACTCCTCTTTTTGAACCGGTAGAATCCCCAGTCAAAACTATAAAAATTAAAGCCGGAAAAACCCTGTTAGCAACCCTTTCTCCTATTGCTGATATTGAAGCCATTACCTTAAGACATCAATTGGATATGTTGCCTGTAGAACATGCGAAGGTTATTGCATCCATTGGCCGAAACATTGGAGAAAACCTATTTTGGAATCAATTGGGAAGTCTTGGAAGAGCGGGTAAATTATTTAGAGAAAGCGTAGCCAACCCTGACATGAGGTCATGGATGTCTTTACCTAAAAAAATATCAGCAGCCCGGTTCTATGTTTCTAAAAGATTAAAGAAAATCACCATCATTAGTTATGACAAAAGAGGGAGAGTTCTTGCCAAGGAAAAAGTAACCTTAAATAAAAATTCACATAATTTTATTTATGCACGTAGCATAGAAAATGCTATCCATGCGCAAATCAATAAAAAACTATGGGTAAAAACTCTATGATCAGAAAAAAAATATTTTTTGTATTGGTCTGTCTATTATCAGTGAGCTGTAGTACAAATAAAGGTGCAAACATCAAGTATTTAGCACAAAAAACTATTGATGATACTCATCCTCGAGCCACTCTCATACTTGGTTCTACTGACTTGGTTAACAAAGTTCTAATAACCAATGTAAGAGTGGCCCAGGTAGGGTTACTTCAAAAAGCAGGCATTGATGTTCAAAACCTGACCGATAATCGCTATAATCTTGAATACAAAATCGTATGGCGTGACAAACAAGGTTTTCCTATTAATGTAAGTAACGTTTGGCATCGTTTTGTATTAAGTCCACGAAAGATTAAAAGTTTTCAAAGCATGGGAAAAACAGAACAAGCTTACTCTGTTCAGTTTACTGTTCGTTTTCTTGATGATTTATTTATTGAATCGGACAAACAGGACATGAAATCGAAGCAAATGGTTCCTTGTCCCCCACCTCTGCCCCCGATTTGCCCTAGGACAATGAGAGATCGATTTAAATTCAAATAAAAAAGAATAAACACCAAAACAAAAATAATTTTATTAAGGTTAAAAACATGAAAAAAATAATAACATTCGGAATCTGTACTTTATTAATAACAGGGTGCGCTAACCAACGAAGCAACGAATCTAGAGTTTCTATTCTTGATGATTCTAGTCGAGCTCACTTACAGGCTGAGCTTACAATGGCTGATTACACTGCTTTTGCCGAAAAAGTAACGAATAAAATGATGGCATCCACTGTAGTACAAAGCTGGGGACGGAAACGCCCAAAATTAGTTGTTGGAAAAATGCGTAATAACACTGACAATGAAAGCATTCGAATTCAAGACATCTATGATCGTATCACCGAAACGATACTAGGCTCAGGTCTTGTCAGACTAATGGATAAATCAGCAACTTCTTTCGACTATGTTGTTAACACTGAACTTTCATCGACACGTCAATATGGAGATGGCGGTGAAGAATTAGCTTATTTTAAACTAGAATTTAAAATGTTTACTATTGATGGAGAAATGGTTGGTCAATGGTCTGATATTCTTCCATTGGGAAAATCTAGAAGACAATTTATGTAATATTCATTAAACTAAGGATATTGATTAGCAAATGAAAATTTACCTATGAAAAAAATAATTCTAGTAGTCTTATTTTTTGTTCAGACTCTTGCCGTCAGTGCAGGATCAAAGACAGCCTTAGTAATAGGTAACTCTAACTATGAATCAATACCCTTAGCTAACCCTGTTAATGACGCAGTTGATATTGCAAAAAAACTGAAATCACTTGGTTTTGAAGTCATTCATAAAGATAATTTAACCCGTAAACAAATGCGAAATGTCTTTCGTGAGTTTGGCGAGAAATTAAAAACAAAAGGTGGTACAGGTATTTTTTTCTATGCTGGTCATGGTATGCAGGTCTCTGGAAAAAATTATCTAATACCAATAGGAGCAGATATACAATCAGAATTTGAAGTTCCTGACGAATCTGTTGAAGCTGATTTGTTATTGAGAGCTTTGGATGATGCCAAAAACCCTTTAAATATTGTTGTTTTAGATGCTTGTCGTGATAACCCATTTTCGCGTAGCTTCCGCTCAACAATAAAGGGTTTAGCTCGAATGGAAGGAGGAACAGGTACACTGATTGCCTATTCTACTGGACCAGGCAATGTTGCGATGGATGGCCAAGGCAGAAATAGTCCATATACTAAACATTTACTAAAATATATGACACAAACGGGCTTGTCTATTGAGCAAGTTTTTAAACGTGTCAGGGTTGGTGTTGAAGAAGATTCAGAGGGTAAACAGACGCCATGGGAAACATCATCTCTTAGAGGCGATTTTTATTTTGTCCCAGAGTCTATACAAAATACAAGCATAGTTAAAAATCAAAAACACAAAAAAATAAAGATAGAGCAAAAACCAGTGATAGAAGCCAAAATTTCTGAGCCTATCCCAGCAAGAAATAACAACCCAGAAACTAATACTAATACCCTAATAAG
>CAZZIX010000135.1:0-7045 GCA_964654345.1 uncultured Methylomarinum sp. | reverse complement strand
GTTATGGATAATTTATTTTTTATAGAACTTTCTATAAAACAACCAAGACTTTCAAACCAGCAACGTAGATATCAATTCAAGCGAATTAATATAATTATATTAATATTTACTAATATATATTAGAATATATCAGCGCCTTTCTCTCTTGATTGGTTTTTATAACACTAAATTTTTACAACCCTTCTTAAACAATTGAACAAAACGGAGAACACTTATGCTAAAAACAATAAGTCTTTTAATTTTTACATTCACAATAACCCTTAACGTCGTTACTGCCGATACATTAAACAACGACAATGTGCCTAAAAACAAGCGTACTGAAGCAGGTTTATATCTTAATTCCACAGATGCCTATGAAATACTAAAAAAAGAAGCGGATAAGATTCTATTTTTAGATGTTCGCACACGGGGCGAAGTTGCCTATACTGGAATGCCAATGGATGCTGATTCAAATGTCCCCCTTAAATTTACCAGTAAAAAATATCAATGGAATGATAAAAAAAGTATGTTTAATATGACACCTAACCCTAATTTTGTTGAAGCTGCAACTCAACGGTTATTACAAAAAGGGCTTAATAAAACCGATAAAGTATTTGTCATGTGTCGTTCTGGAGGTCGTAGTGCAATGGCAGCCAACGCATTAACTGCAGCTGGATTTACTCAGGTTTTTTCAATTATTGATGGTTACGAGGGAGATAGCGTACAATCAGGAGAACAAAAAGGAAAAAGATCTATTAATGGATGGAAAAATAATAATCTTCCTTGGAGTTTTTCTTTAGATAAAAACAAAATGTATTTAGTTAGCAAAGAAAAGGGTAAAGATGGAAAAACCAATAAAATGCTAAAAAAAATGGACACTAACAACGACAATACCGTGAGTGAGAGTGAATTTAAAGCTTTCCATAAAAAAATGTTCGGAAAGATAGACCATAATCATAATGGTATTTTAGATGAGCAAGAATTAATTGAATTTAAAAAACAAAAGAAGCTTGATAAGAAAAAACAAAAAATGAAATAGTTATTGAGTTTTTCAAGCTTCGGATAACCGTTTAACTGAGAAAAATCAACTGGATCATGTTTTCTAGCACAAACTATTGATTCCCACATTGACACCCTACATAATACACCGCTGATATACTTCATGCGACTAAGGGCTTGAAGTATATCAAGTTGTTTCCCCTGCCTACAAAATGACCTAATGTATAATAGGCTATTTTCTTTATCTACTGGCAGTAACTGTTGACTTGCTAGTACTAGTGCTCCATCAAACAAAAATTGTCGAAGCACTAGATATATTTATATCCTATTATGAAAGTATCTATTATTGTAGCAATGGCAAGTAACCAAGCTATTGGCCTGAACAATAAAATGCCATGGCATTTATCAGCAGACCTTAAAAAATTTAAACAAATCACCATGGGCTTCCCTATCTTAATGGGTAGAAAAACGTATGATTCTATTGGTGTTCCTCTTCCTGGACGAGATAGTCTTATAATCAGCCGAAACCCAGAATATAAGCAAGAAGGCTGTTTAGTGTTTAATTCAGTTGAAGATGCTATTTCTGCTTGTCAAAATCATGATGAAATCTTTATTATTGGAGGAGCCTCTCTCTATAAAGAAATGCTTCCCAAAGCAAACTTTCTTTATCTAACACAAATAAACAAACCCTTTAAAGGAGATACTTTTTTCCCACTAATTAATATGCTTGACTGGAAGGAGGTTGAGAGAGAAGACATAACTAAAGACCCAAGCGTTGATTTTACTTATAGTTTTTTAAAGCTAGAGCGTATACACTTTACATAAAATCAATAAAATATTTATTTTTTACTCAAGAAAATCACTCAATTACTAGCTTGTGCTAGAATTCCAGGCAATGATTATTTTTGTTGAGACAGTAGTATAATTATATTACTTAATATTAGTTATCGCTGAACTAGCTTAATTAAACTCAGTCATATAGAGGCTACAACATAAAATAGAATATTGTCTTTTAGTTTTTATTATTCAGTTCACTCTTAATTGTGAATTTATTTTGATCTTACTCCTATGGAGAGCAGTAATATGTTAAAAAAAATTATTTTCTTTTTTTTGTTTTCATTCACAACACTTACACAAGCTGAGTCTTTAGGCTATGAAACTATATCACCTGCGCAACCGACCCAAAATCAAGATAAAATAGAAATTATTGAATTCTTTTGGTATGGCTGTCCACATTGTTATAGTCTTGAACCACTAATGGATGAATGGATAAAAACACTACCTGACAATGTTGAGTTTATCCGCCAACCTGCCGTTTTTAGTGATGTATGGGGTAAACATGCTAAAGCTTATTTTGTTGCAGAAGCTTTAGGTGTTGTAGATAAAGTTCACGCAGATTTTTTTGATGAAATCCAGAATAAAAAACAAAAACTAACATCTGAAGATGACTTAGCAAAATTTTTTGTTGCCCATGGTGTTGATGAAACTAAATTCCGTGATGCCTATAATTCTTTTTTAGTTGACTCAAAATTACGCCAAGCCAAAGCAATGGGGCCTCGCTATGGACTAACAGGAGTACCCGCTTTAATTATTAATGGAAAATATAAAACGACAGGGGTATTAGCTAAATCACATGAAAATATGATTAAAGTAATGAATCAATTAATCAAACAAGAAACTCAATCTAAATGATAGTGTCTTATGGGAAGTGGTTACCCCATGTGTTAGGCTAATGGCTTCATCATTAACCTAACTTTTTTAACAGATTTATTATGTTGGGTTGCCAAAGAGACGGCAGCCCCAACCTACAAATTTTAATTCTACTTTAATATTGCATCTGTATATTAACTAGTACGAAGGACTTGCTTGAGAATAACCGAAAAAATTTCTCTTTTTTAGTTTATTACCCTCAGAATAGTTCCCTATATTATTATATCTCGCAGCTTTAATTTCTTACCCTCTACGTTTACACGCTCCATTTCTTCCAAATTTTATCCCAAGTCTTTAAAGTACGACTATACTTAATACTTATCCTTAAATTTATTAAAAAAGCATAAAAACTTAATTTTAATTAAATCAAATTCCAACTGAATTATTTAGGTTAATAATAATCAATTTTTAGAGCAAAACCTATGGGCATCTTAAGTAAAAAAAATACTCCCGACAAATGGAAAGATAAATATTTTAACTTACTGGATGAAAATGAAGATCTTGAATCTTCTAATCAAGAAAGAGAAGACTTACTTTGTAAAACCATCATACGTTTGTCTTTTGCCACGATGGGAGTTAATAACGACCTTGATCCTTATTTGAAAAAAATTCGAACTCAACTTAAAAAGGGTTTAAAAACAGAACAATTAAAATCCGAATTATGTAGCTTTTCAGATGCTCTTATTACCATGGAAGAATCAGAGCCTAGAAAAAACTTACAAGAAATATCCCTATTATTTGATTTTCTTATTCAGCATTTTCCCGATCAAAAAAATAGCTTACGACTCTTACAAGATAAATTTAATAATGAACTTTCTAATCGAGACGATTTATTCTTTGATATTAATCATTTAATCAGACCAAGTAAACAAGAATTAACATCAAGCATTCCTAGATTAAATAAGGTTGAGACAAAATCTGTCTTATCCCATTTATTACTATTACTAAATAGTACCGAAATACCTGCTCAACTTGATCCACAGGCACAGGCCCTCAAAGAAAAAATTCATGACGATGCACCTCTTTCTACTGTTCTTGAAGAAACTATTTCTTTTTTATTCAAAATAAAAAAACATGTTCAATCAGAACAGAAAGATATTGCAGAATTTTTAGCTCAATTAACTGAGCAACTGACTGAGATAGGAATTAAAGCTGCTGGCGCTCAATCTTCTTCAAAATCTACAACAGAAAAAAGGAATTTACTTGATCAGTCAGTTTCTTTACAAGTTTTGGAGCTACAAGAAAGTTCAAAAAAAGCAACCCACCTTGAACCATTAAAACAGTTGATTCATAGCCGTGTAGAGACAATTAATCAACTCATTCAAGACCATCAAGTTCAAGAAAAAAATGAACAAAATAAAGTAGAAAAAGTAGAAAGCCTACTGGAATCGTTAACCACTAAATTAAGGATAATGGAAAAGGAATCCCAAGCATTAAAAGATAAATTAGATACAGCACATGAAAAAGCAGTCCATGACCCTTTGACTAGCCTTCCTAACCGGTTAGCTTATGATGATCGTTTAAAAGTAGAGCTGGCACGCTGGAAACGTTATCAAACGCCCCTCTCTTTATTGATCTGGGATATTGATTCCTTTAAAAAAATAAATGACACTTATGGACATAAAGCTGGCGATAAAACCCTTATTCTAATTAGTAAGTTACTAGCCAGTCATTGTAGAGAAACTGATTTTGTCTCTCGTTTTGGAGGAGAAGAGTTTACTATGATTTTACCCAATACAGAGGGTCAATCTGCACTTTTAGCTGCTAATAAAATCCGTAAAATAATAGAAAAAACTGCTTTCAATTCTAATGGAAAAAAAATACCCATTACAATATCTTGCGGTATCACCCAATTTACGAATGATGATACAGAAGGTTCAGCTTTTAATCGTGCAGATAAGGCATTATATGAAGCTAAAAACAGAGGAAGAAACCAGTGTATTTTAGATTATGAAAAAAAGTCTACACCGTAAATATAAGTACTCAAATTTATAGATACCTTCACTATCTAAATTACTAAGCTGATCTTCCTTCCTTGGAATCCAACTTAAATTTTATGCTTTTAACAAGACAGAGACTATTTTTTAACAGGTCTTTTCCAGCCGTCGACTGAAATTTGTTTTGTTCTTGACAAAGTTAATTGGTTTTCAGGGCTATCTTTTGTAATTGTTGAACCTGCTCCAATTGTTGCACCTTTGCCTATTGTTACTGGTGCTATTAACTGACTATCTGAACCTATAAAAGCACCATCCTCAATCACTGTTTTAAATTTATTCACGCCATCATAGTTACATGTAATAGTTCCTGCACCGATATTAACTTTACTGCCTATTTCTGCATCACCTATGTAGCTTAAGTGATTAATCTTACTTCCTTTGGCAACTGTTGCTTTTTTAATTTCAACAAAATTACCAATATGTACTTCACTTGCTAATTCTGCAAGCGGTCTTAATCGAGCGAACGGGCCTATTCTGCTTTGTTCACCAACAATAGCATTATCAATAATACAATTAGCCAATATTTCTACACCATCACCTATCTGAGCATCTTTTAAAATACAATTTGCACCAATTTTTACATTGTTACCTATTTTATTGATTCCTTCAAAAATTACATTAACATCTATTTCAATATCTTTGCCTAACTGGCTAAATTTACCTCTGACATCAATTCTTGCAGGGTCACGTAAAGCAACACCATGAACCATTAGTGTTTCAGCTTGTTCTAATTGATAAACTCTTTCTAAGTGTGCTAATTGGGTACGGTCGTTAACACCTAGAACCTCATCTTGTGTATCAGGTTGGTTAGTTTTTACTTCAACTCCATCTTTTACAGCCATTTCAATAATATCTGTCAAATAAAATTCCTTTTGTGCATTCCCATTTTCTAGTTTAGACAGCCACTGTTTTAATAAATTACCTGGCGTTGCTATAATTCCCGTATTACCTTCAATAATTAATTTTTCTTCTTGATTTGTATCTTTTTCTTCAACAATTTTTAAAACTTTTCCATCATTATCCCTAACAATCCTTCCGTAACCGGTCGGGTCATCAAGATTTACCGTTAATAATCCAATTGATTTTTGACTCACATTTTCTAGTAACTTATCAATTGTTGTTTTTTTCAGTAAAGGAACATCTCCATATAAAATCAGGACTTTATCTTCGTCATTTATAAAATTTTCTGCTTGTTGAACCGCATGCCCTGTTCCTAGCTGTTCTTTTTGTTCTACCCACTCAGCATTCAGTGCTTGCAATTCATTTTTAACTAGTTCACCTCCATGCCCATAAATGATAACAATAGAATTATTTTCTAATTCTGTACTTGTATCATATACATGGTGTAATAAAGCTCGCTCTGCAACTTTATGCAATACTTTTGGTTTTGATGAACGCATCCGCGTTCCTTGGCCTGCCGCTAAAATGACTGTTTTGATTCCCATAACTCAACTCTGATTAATTAATTTGTAGTATCTTAGGTTAAACAAAAACCCAAGAAATGTTTCTAATACATTGATTAGTGTTTTCTACTTCAATACACCTTTAAATATTATAGTTCAATATTTAACAAGCAAAAAAAAACCCAATAACGACTAACCATTACAGGGTTTTTTATGAGTTTATACTCAATGGTCACGGATGAAGAATTTTCAACCACACAAGCATTTTACATAACGAACTCTACGGTATAATCGACCGATAGAAATCCGGACTCATGACCTAGTGAAGAATAATAAAGCTATCTACCTTTTTTTCTTAATCGATCCAAGGTTCTTAGCTGCATCATCGCTTGTGATAATTCAGCCTGGGCTTTTGCATAATCAATTTTACCCGATTTATCTGATAGCATCTCTTCAGCTTTTGCTTTTGCTTCTAATGCTGCTGCTTCATCAATATCTTTTGCTCTAATGGCCGTGTCAGCTAAGACAGTAACCAGATGCGGCTGAACCTCAAGCATTCCACCAGAAACATAAAACTCTTGTGTTTCTGTATCATTGACTTTAACTCTTACTTCACCAGGAAGCAGCGTTGTTATTAAAGGCGCATGTCGAGGTGATATCCCTACCTCCCCTAATTCAGCAGGTGCAAATACCATTTCTGCTAACCCAGAGAAAATTTCATTTTCCGCACTCACGATGTCTACATGAACTGTCATAGCCATAGTTTTCTCCTAGTTAGGATTTTTTCATCTCTTTGGCTTTCTTAACAGCTTCATCTATGGTGCCTACCATATAAAAAGCTTGCTCAGGAAGATCATCATATTCACCTGCAATAATGCCTTTAAATCCAGTAATAGTATCTTTTAATGATACATATTTGCCAGGAGACCCAGTAAAGACTTCAGCTACAAAGAAAGG
>CAZZIX010000134.1:5157-7070 GCA_964654345.1 uncultured Methylomarinum sp. | reverse complement strand
TGAAGATATTAAAAATGACCTTTTGAATGGTTTGTAGAAAATTATTGAGATAAAAGGTGACAGTAGTAAAAAAGCTAATATTTATTTTGATGGACAAGTTAATAGTCGAACTGTTCAATTTGAAGATGGCTCAAAAAAACCTTAGGTTTTATGTTGCCAAATGAATAGACTTTTAATGCTAGTGTAAAAGAAATGATGGAGGTTTATGCAGGGGAGCTGGATGTGCTACTCCCTAATGCAGGCATTGGAAAATTTTTAAAGCTGGTTATACTTTTGAAGTGCTAGCGAAAACGGCATTTAAAGTAAATATAAAAGAACCAGTGGGTTATTGCTTTTCATATTTCTAAAGTGAATGATTCTGGTTATACCTGATAGGAAAAATTACTGAGTATTGGCTAGCAACAGATCCAGTTCATTTCTCTTTTCAAGCGCATGTAAATCATCGAAGCCACCGACGTGAAAATCTCCAATAAATATTTGCGGGACAGTTCTTCTCTGAGTTTTTTCCATCATTTCTTGACGTAGTTCAGGTTTAGAATCAACATTTATTTCTGAATAAGAGGCTCCTTTTTTCTCTAAAAGTCTTTTTGCCATGATGCAATAAGGGCAAATTTTTGTTGTATAGATAAGAATTTCAAGCATATTTATTAGTATATTATAATGTAGCGGTGTATTTTATCTTTGTTGCTTGTTTTGCTCAAGTTTAATAGCACTTGAGAATAATTTAATTAATGCGCTTGCTGCTTTTTCCATTGAGTTTGAAAAAGCAATAATGCCATCCTCATGACCTAGCATACTGAAAATAGCTGTATTTTCTTTAATGGATGACTGAAATAGCCGTTTAACTTCATTTGCCATGTCTGGTGTTCCATAAGCAATATATTTAGAAGTATAGGGTATTTTTAGCGGATGTGTTATTCCATATTTTTGGACAATGAATGTGTATAACGGACTGGATCTCTTTGCTTTGCTGATAAATACTTGCATGAGTTAAGGCTTCCGAAGAAGGTTTAGTTTCTCCGGTGGAGTTTATCCTGTTTTCTTGGGTACATGCTTCTTGTATAGAGCAATAATGATGTCTTGATAATGATTCAAGATGCCCTGTTTGAGTTCCACTAATAAGAAACTGAACTTTATTCGTGTTTGTTAATGTGATTCGTTGGCTAATATTACCAAAGCCATAACCTTCATATCTTTCAGCGAACTGGCCAATAAGGCGAAGCTTAAAGAATATAGTTCTCCACGCATTTATTTCAGAAATAGACAGTCGTTTATCAATAGGGGAGTTTTGGTGATTAAGATGGTATTTTATTACGCCTTCGGGCTCTTTCATAAAATTGATTGGAATAGATAAAATTTCAGGTGAAGTATAGAATTATCTATTTTCAGCTTATATTATTATTGTGCCAATTGGTATAAAATAATTTGTATTGTTGTTGAATGACAGTCTTTATTGTCTTAGAAAGAATTAGGTAAAATTATGCGTTGTCCTTTTTGTGCAGCTCAAGATACTCGAGTGATTGATTCTCGGTTGGCGAGTGAAGGGGATCAAGTTAGGCGCCGACGTGAATGTTTGTCTTGTAAAGAACGATTTACAACGTATGAAATTGCTGAATTAACATTACCAAAAATTATTAAGCGAGATGGTGCTAGAGAAAGTTTTGATGAAATAAAACTTCGAGCAGGGATGCAGAGGTCATTAGAAAAACGACCTGTTAAAAGTGAAGATGTTGAGGCGGCAGTGAGCCGTATTAAAAAAGCAATGACCGCAGGAGGAGACCGTGAAATTAAAGCGGATGATTTAGGCGAGTTAGTGATGAAAGAACTCAGTTCTCTTGACCATGTGGCCTATGTTCGATTTGCTTCAGTTTATCGAAGTTTTCAGGATCTTGATGAATTTACTGAAATGATTG
>CAZZIX010000134.1:2000-5057 GCA_964654345.1 uncultured Methylomarinum sp. | reverse complement strand
TTTGCTTCAGTTTATCGAAGTTTTCAGGATCTTGATGAATTTACTGAAATGATTGAACGCCTAAAGAAAAAATGAGTTTAGATCAAGATGCTATTTTTATGGCAATAGCCATAAAACTTGCAAAAAAGGGACGTTTTACAACAGACCCAAATCCCAATGTTGGTTGTATTTTAGTTTTAAATGGGGAAGTTGTTGCAAAAGGATGGCATGTTAAAGCAGGACAAGATCATGCTGAAGTGAATGCTTTAAAACAAGTTACTAACGTAAAAGGTGCTACTGCATACGTTACACTAGAACCTTGTAGCCATTATGGAAAAACAGGGCCGTGTTGCGAGGCTTTGATAGCTGTGGGTGTAAAACGTGTTGTTGTTGCTATGCAAGACCCAAACCCTCTAGTTGCAGGTAAAGGAATAAAAAAAATGCAAGAAGCTGGTTTAATTGTTGAATGTGGTGTTTTACAGCAAGATGCAGAAGCTTTAAATCAAGGGTATATAAAGCGAATGATAACAGGATTGCCATTGGTACGTAGTAAATTAGGTATGAGTCTAGATGGTCGAACAGCAATGGCCTCTGGAGAGAGCCAATGGATTACATCACCACAGTCTCGAATGGATGTGCAAAGTTTGAGAGCGGAAAGTTCCGTAGTCTTGACAGGGATTAACACTGTTTTAGCTGATGACCCTTCCTTGAATGTTCGTCTTGATGTAGAGGTTAAACAACCGATTAGAGTGATACTCGATTCATTATTGAAGATGCCTTTAACTGCTAAAATGTTAGCGTTAGCAGGGGAAAGTTGGATTTTAACAGTCAGTGAAGATAAGCAAAAAATCATAAGATTAGAAGCCGCTGGCTTTCAAGTTTTTCAGATTAAGAATAATGAAAACCGTCTGGATTTAGAAGCAGTGATGTTTTTTTTAGGACAGAAACAAGTTAATACAGTGCTAATAGAAGCTGGGGCAATTCTAAATGGCGCATTACTAAAGCAAGGTTTAGTTGATGAATGGGTTGTTTATATGGCTCCCTGTATTTTAGGTGATCAAGGGCGTGGTTTGTTTCACTTGCCAGAAATGCAAATGATGGACGATAAAAAACAACTAAAGATAACAAGTGTTCGACAAGTAGGGCCTGATTTAAGGCTAATTTTTAATAGTTAATAAAATAAAATGTTTACAGGAATTATTTTAGCAATAGGTAAAATAGCAGTAATTCAACCACAAGGGGGCGATTTTCGGTTGAAAATAGAGACAGGAAAGCTCTCTATGGAACAGGCCAATTTAGGTGATAGTATTGCTGTTAGTGGGGTTTGCCTAACTGCAGTAGAATTGGGTGATAATTTTTTTTATGCAGATGTTTCTAATGAAACAATGTCACGTACCATTTTAAAGTCAATATCTGTAGGGTCTGCAGTTAACCTGGAATTAGCATTAATGCCGACTACAAGGTTGGGTGGGCATATTGTCAGTGGACATGTTGATGGACTAGGTTCAGTGGTGTCTAAAGTTAAAGATGGTCGGTCATTTCGTTATACATTTCAAGTGCCTGATGATTTGGCAAAATATATTGCAGAAAAGGGTTCAATTTGTATTGACGGTGTGAGTTTGACAGTAAATAAAGTGAATGGGACTCAATTTTGTGTCAATATAGTTCCCCATACCTTATTGGAAACAACATTTAGTGAATTAAGTGTGGGAACAAAAGTAAACCTTGAAGTAGATTTGTTGGCGAGATATATGGAACGATTAATGAAAGGAGAGGCTGCTATTAAATACTCTAGTGGAGTGACTGAAGACTTGTTGAAAAATACAGGTTTTTTATAATGAATACAACTGAGGAAATCATAGAAGATATACGTCAAGGTAAAATGGTTATCATCATGGATGATGAGGACCGTGAAAATGAAGGCGATTTAGTGATGGCCGCTTCTTTTACGGGAGCGGAAGATATTAACTTTATGGCAAAATATGGGCGCGGATTAATTTGTTTAACATTAACACATGGTCGATGTCAGCAACTTAGATTGCCTCTGATGGTTAATGAAAATAAAACAGCCCATTCCACAAATTTTACAGTATCTATTGAAGCAGCTACGGGAGTTACAACAGGCATATCAGCATCTGACCGTGCTTTAACAGTACAAGCAGCTGTAGCAAAAGATGCAACACCTGATAATCTGGTTCAACCAGGACATATCTTTCCATTAATGGCGCAAGCAGGGGGGGTGTTAAACCGTGCTGGTCATACAGAAGCTGGTTGTGATTTGGCTAGATTAGCTGGAGTAGAGCCAGCAGCAGTGATCGTTGAAATACTTAATGAAGATGGTTCAATGGCGCGGCGGGATGACTTGGTTATTTTTGCAAAACAGCATGACCTGAAAATAGGTACAATTGCAGATTTAATTCATTATAGAATTCAACATGAAAATACTATAGAACGAATTAGTGAATGTCTGTATCCAACAGAGTTTGGCGATTTTAAGCTTTATGCATATCAGGATATGAATGACGATAATGTGCATTTAGCTTTGGTTATGGGTCATGTTTCTAGTGAACAGCCAATTTTAGTGCGAGTTCATGCTCGTAATTTATTGGATGATTTATTTTCATCAAAAAGGTCGGGTAGCTCAATCGCGATTAGAGAAGCAATGACTAAAATAGCTGAAGAGGGGCGAGGAGTCTTAGTAGTTATAAGGCAGAATGAGGATAATAAATCATTAGTTGAGCATATTCACCAATATCATATGCTAGATAATGGTGTGGTTTCGGCTGAGCAACAAAATAAAAAATCTGATTGGCGAACAACAGGGACGGGAGCAAGAGTTTTGGCTGATTTAGGTGTGCGAAAGTTAAAAGTAATGGGTGCTGAGAAAAAATATTTTGGGCTTTCAGGATATGATTTAGAAGTTGTAGAGCATACTGAATAGATTGGGTTTTACAGTATCCTAAACCAATTAAAAGTTATACTTCGCACGATCTCGGATGTGAAGTATATGTATGAAATTAAGAAATAAAAATAGAGAAAGAAAATGTCAACAATAAAAACAATAGAAGGAAATTTATC
>CAZZIX010000134.1:0-1900 GCA_964654345.1 uncultured Methylomarinum sp. | reverse complement strand
GGAAATAAGGGAGCAGAGGCTGCTATGTCTGCCATTGAAATGGTAAGTTTGTTCGCTAATCTGGATGCTTGATGAGTTCAGCAAAAACAAATGCAAGAAGGTGTGCAGTGCAAGGGCTTTATCAATGGCAAATGTCGGGTGAAAGTTTAGCTAGAATTGAAATGCACTTTTTGGAGGAAGATCATCTTAAAGGTGCTCACAAAAAATATTTTTCAGAAATTTTTCATGGGGTACCAAAACAGCTAAATACGATTGATGAAGCTTTAGATGAGTTTGTTGATAGGCCTATCGAACAAATTGATCCAGTAGAACGAGCAATTTTAAGAATTAGCGTTTACGAATTAATAAATCGCCTGGATGCTCCTTATAAGGTCATTATTAATGAAGGTGTTAATCTGGCAAAGTTTTTTGGTGCTGAAGGAAGTCATAAGTATATTAATGGTATTTTAGATAAAGTGGCTCAGGTAAAGCGCGTCTCAGAAATTAAAGCTAAATTAGATACTGAAAAATAGTGTCTGTTTCTGAGTTTGGGTTAATTGATAAATATTTCACCCAAAAAATAAAGAAGAGCGCGGTTAATAGAAAAGGAATTGGGGATGACTGTGCTTTGATGTTGATTCCTGCTGAGTACGAACTAGCAATAACCACGGATACAATGGTTGAAGGTGTACATTTTTTTGCAGGTATAGACCCAACGTTATTGGGACATAAATTGTTAGCGGTTAATTTAAGCGATCTTGCTGCCATGGGTGCAAAACCAACATCAGTGACATTAGCTTTAACTTTACCGGAAGTTAACGAAAATTGGCTAAAAGGGTTTTCAGAAGGTTTTTTGAGTTTAGCCAATCAATTTTCTGTTGACTTAATTGGGGGAGATACAAGTTCTGGTAAATTAACATTGACTGTACAAGCCTTGGGAATGGTTCCAAAAGGTCAAGCCATGCTCAGGTCTGGGGCAAAAGTAGGTGATTATATTTTTGTGACTGGCTGGCTCGGAGACGCTGGTTTGGGGCTTAAAATAGAAAAAGGTTTTAGCTGTTCTTCGCCTAATAGTGCTTTAAAGCAACTTCATCGACCTTTTCCGCGAGTTAATGAAGGTCTTGCAATTAGAAATCATGCAAATGCTTGTATAGATATATCTGATGGCCTGGCCTCAGATTTAGAGCATATTCTAAAACAAAGTCATGTTGGTGCTAGGATAGACTGGGATAAATTACCCTTATCAAAAATGGTGAGAAGCTATATTGAAAAAACAGGGGATTGGCAAATGCCATTAACAGCAGGAGATGATTACGAATTATGTTTTACGGTTAGTCCAGATGAGGCTGATTTAATCGAAATAGACTGCACTCAAATAGGAGTGATTGAAGAAGAGATGGGATTTAGACTTCAACGCTTAGGCAAAACTAAAGAATTGGTGGTAAAAGGTTTTGAGCATTTTTCTTAGGTTTCGTAGATTAGAGTACGGAAAAAATAAATTAACCGTCAGACAAATCATGTCTACGCCTGTTTTATTTTTAGCTTTTGGTTTTGGCTCTGGATTAACTAAAAAAATGCCTGGGACAATGGGGACTGTTGCTGGTATTCCAGTCTATCTAGTTTTTATACAAACTGAAACTTGGGTTTACAGTATTCTAACTATTTCGATTATTTATGTCGGTTTTTCGATATGTGGCCGAGCTGCTGAGTTACTAGGTGAGCATGATTTTGGAGGCATTGTTTGGGATGAAATTGCAGGCTTTCTAATTACAATGTGCTTGGTTCCATTTTCATGGTATGCAGTTTTAGTCGGGTTTATCTTATTTAGGTTTTTTGATATTGTGAAGCCGTGGCCGATAAAATGGATTGACCAAAAAATTGAGGGAGGTGTTGGAATTATGCTAGATGATGTATTGGCAGG
>CAZZIX010000133.1:3985-7075 GCA_964654345.1 uncultured Methylomarinum sp. | reverse complement strand
GTCGCGTTAAGTTTTTGCCGCTTGCTTAGGCTGGGATGCCCAAAACAAGCTTTCGCAAAAATAGCGACTCCCCCGCAAAAAGCTCTGCGTTTTTTTAAGTCTTGTTGTGGTTAGGAAATTCGTTTATGACTTAAAATTTATTGGCTTCGAATTTTGCAGTCAATTTATGCAAATCGTTATAGCCTTCTGCGAAGGTAAGAAGTGGAAAAACAAACTAGTGAAAAAGCCAGGCTCATTTGTTAATTGGAAAATACTACCGTCTAGCTGCCTTAGCAATGTTATGGTGTTGTTACATTGCTAAATCCTCGTTGCCTCCACAGAGGAAATAGGATTGAGCAATCTTGGTTTATTTGTGCAAGTATTGAATATATCTTGCTTAATTTTATAAACCTATATTCTAACAAAATATGTTGTTTTATATTTAAAAGTTATTAACTAAACATATATATTGTTTGCATATCTAAAGTGAGAATAAATAGGCTTGTCTCATTAAAAGGAAAGCATACGAAACCAAATAACCCTTAACAAACAACAAATATTAGAATATAATTATATACATATTTTGATACACACATTACTTACCACCTTTCTATTAAAATGGAACAAGACCTGAACTCATCAAATTCAGCGCAACATACCTGGATGGATAATCTAGTTGCCTATTCTTTAAAGGGTGGTTTACCTATCCTGTTTTTTGTACTCTCGTTTGCCTTAGGCGCGATTGCACTGGTTTATACCCCTAGAGAAGAAGAGCCTCAGATTGTTGTGCCTATGGCTGATGTTATTATCTCTGCCCCGGGTTTGTCAGCAAAACAAATTGAAAAACAGGTGACTTTACCGCTAGAAAAACTACTTTCTCAAATTACAGGGGTTGAACATATTTATTCACGTTCTGGCCCTGGTCAAGCCGTTGTTACTCTACGTTATTTTGTAGGGGAAGATCGTGAAGATTCTTTGCTTAATGCCTACACAAAGCTCCATTCTAATATTGATAAAATCCCGGCAACTGTTAGCAACTGGATTATTAAGCCTTTAGAAGTGGATGATGTGCCTACAGTAATGTTGGGTTTATGGAGTAGCCAACCTGATTTATATAGTGATTTTGATTTAAGGCGCTTTGCTGATGAAATGACCACTTCTTTACAACAAATTGAAAATACCAATCAGGTTAATATCGTCGGTGGCAGAGCCAGAAATATTAATGTTCAGTTTAATCCGCAAAGCATGGCAGCTAGAAAAACGACAGTCAGCGAGATTATCGGAGCAATAGGTGTTTCTAATCAATTACATTCAGCCGGGATTGTCTCGGCTAACAATCAATCCGTTGTTTTAGAAGCGGGTGATTTTATTCGCTCTTTAGATCAGTTAAAAACCTTAGTCATTAATGTTGTGGATGGTTTGCCTGTTTACTTGCAAGATGTTGCGACGATTACAGATGGGCCAGCAGAAGTGAATAAATATAGCTGGATTGAATTTGCACCCGGGCACCCATCATCCCAAAAATTTAACCAGCAATACCCCATGGTGACTTTGGCTATCGCAAAAAAGCGTGGGTCTAATGCTGTCTGGTTAGCTGAAAATATTCATCAGCATATTGCAAAATTACAACAAGAATTATTACCCCCCGAAATACATATTGAAGTTTTACGTGATTATGGAAAAACAGCCGATGAAAAAGTCTCTAATTTAACCACAAGCCTGGCCTTTGCCATTTTTACCGTGGTTGTTTTTATTGCTGTCTTTCTAGGTTGGCGAGCAGCTCTTGTTGTTGGGTTGGCAATTCCAATTTGTTACGGCCTGACCTTAATGATTGATATGGCATTTGGCTATACGATTAATAGAGTGACTTTATTTGCGTTGATTTTATCCTTAGGCTTACTAGTTGATGATCCCATTACAGGGATTGATAATATCGAACGATTTATGCGTAAAGGTGTGGGCGATTCTCAAGAGCGAATTATTCAGGCAATGGCAGAAATTCGTTCTGCTTTGTTAATGTCCACCGTCACTATTATGCTTGCCTTTATTCCCCTTGCCTTTATTACCGGCATGATGGGGCCTTATATGGCACCCATGGCTTTTAATGTACCCATTGCCGTTATGATTTCTACTCTGGTTGCCTTTATGGTTACGCCTTGGTTATCTAGTAAGGCATTAAAACCAGTGGAAGAAGCAGAAACTTCCGAGGGTTTGCTAACCATTTATCGTAAATTGGTGGGGCCTTTTATTGCCTCCCGTAAAAAAGCCTGGATATTAATTATTGTTTTTGTCAGCCTTTTTGCAATTACTGCCAGTTTACCTGTCTTTCGAATGGTTCCACTTAAATTGTTACCCTTTGATAATAAAGATGAAATACAAATTTTAATTGATTTACCCGAAGGCAGCACCTTGGAACAAACGGCTGCTATAGCACAAAAAACGGCTTTAATTACCAAGCAATTGCCCGAAGTAAAAGCCATTGCCAGTTATGTAGGAACACCGTCTCCTATCGATTTTAATGGTTTGGTCAGACAATATTATTACCGTCAAGCACCTCAATTAGCAGACTTACGCATAACACTCGCGCCAAGACAAGACCGTGAACATAATTCACACGCTGTTTTATTACGCTTACGCAAATTACTAGAGCCACTTAATGTGGATGGTGCTTCTATTAAAGTTGTTGAAGTTCCTCCTGGCCCACCAGTATTAAGCACACTGGTTGCTGAAATTTATGGCGACCCTTTGACTGATTACCAAAAACAAAGGGATGCTGCAACTTTAGTGATAGACAGGCTAAAACAAGAGCCGTTTGTGGTAGAAATTGATTCTACGGTTGAAGCTGATCAAACCCGTTGGCGTTTTCAAACCGATAAAGAAAAGGCCATGTTATCTGGCATTTCCACTCAAGATATTGCATTAAATCTTAAAATTGCCAATCAAGGACAGGTCGCAGGGTACTTTAACCTGGAACGAGAAGCGAACCCTTTACCCATTACGTTACGCTTAAATAAAGAAATGCGTACCAGCCAAAGTGACTTAAAGGTATTGCCGCTTAAAGGCCAATCAGCTAACAACAATTCGCCTTTAATATCACTGGGTGAATTAGGT
>CAZZIX010000133.1:0-3885 GCA_964654345.1 uncultured Methylomarinum sp. | reverse complement strand
TAAAGGCCAATCAGCTAACAACAATTCGCCTTTAATATCACTGGGTGAATTAGGTGAATTTGTTGAGTTATCTGCTGATAAAGCTATTTACCATAAAGACTTAAAACCAGTGGTTTATGTTACCGCAGAACTGGAAGGGCGAACACCAGTTGAAATTGTTTTAGATGTAAAAGCAGATTTGGAAGACCATGAAATAAGCCCACAGGACTGGCAAAATCGTAGTTTCTTAAATTCAGGTGGAGGTATTCCTTGGCAAGTTCCTGATGACATCACTGTCGTTTGGGATGGTGAAGGCGAATGGGATACCACCATTCGAGTGTTCCGAGATATGGGCTTAGCCTTTGCTTTTGCACTTATCGGTATTTATTTTGTCATGCGTTTGCAAACAGGCTCAATGGCATTATCGTTAATTATTATGTCGTCTATTCCAATGACCGTGATTGGCATTATGCCAGGATTTTGGCTGTTAAATCAGTTTGGAGAACGTTATATTGGTAACAGCCCAGATCCTGTTTTATTTACCGCAACCGCAATGATCGGCATGATTGCCTTGGCAGGTATTGTGATTCGTAATGCACTTATTCTGATTGAATTTATTGTTCAAGCCAGAAAAAATGGGATGGCATTAGAAGAGGCTCTTTTACAAGCAGGAGCAATACGCATGCGTCCCGTTTTATTAACAGCGGGAACTACATTATTAGGTAACTTGATTATTACCCTAGACCCTGTTTTTAGTGGCTTAGCCATCGCCATTATTTTTGGTATTTTAGCCTCCACCTTATTTACACTGCTGGTAATTCCAGTCGTTTATTATTTGGTTTATTCACCCTCTGACAAACACGCTGAAACGATATAGGACATCATTGATGAATACGATAAAAAAATTTGCAGTTCCTTTACTGACTATCGCAGGGCTTTTGCTGGCTATTATATGGATGGCAGGCGCATTTGATACCAAAATTGAACCTGGACAAATAGCAGTCAAGACCTCTTATAATGGTGAAACCTTAACCATCCAAAATGCTCAATCACAATTGCATGAAGATGTACCCGCAACAGTCAGATCTAAACAAACCACCCATATTGCTGCTAGAGTTTTAGCACGTATCAAGTCTATTCATGTTAAAGCGGGTGATACAGTAAAAAAAGGTGACTTATTAATTGAGTTAGACAATAGAAATAACCGTTCAAGTGTTGCCCAGTCGAAAGCAAATATCAATTCAATTAGAGCACAATTGACGCAAGCTAAATCTCACTACAATAGGACTAAAAACCTGTTTAGTAAAGAAAGTGTCACTAAAGCCCAGCTTGAACAAGCCAGCGCAGCGTATAGTAGCCTAAAAGCACAATTATCCAGCGCAAAACAAATACTGCGATCATCACAAACAACATTAAGTTACAGTAAGATTAAAGCCCAATTTTCAGCAAGAGTAATTGATAGGTTTGCTGAACCCGGTGATTTAGCATCACCCGGGGTAAAGTTATTAACCTTATATGATCCTGCATCATTACGTATTGATGCCAATGTACGTGAATCTTTAGCACTAACATTAAAGATAGGTCAACAGCTAAAAACAGAAATCCCTGCATTGCATAAATCAATAATGGCGACTATTGAAGAGATTGTTCCCGCCGCCAACCCAGGGTCTCGTAGTTTTTTAATCAAAGCTAAAATTGAACACAATGGTCAGTTGCTCCCTGGCATGTTTGCCAGAATCCGTATTCCATCAGGTGAAAAAGAACAATTACATATCCCAATAGCTTATATTAAACAAATGGGGCAATTAGATGTGGTCTGGGTTTTAGAAAATGGTGCAGCTATTCGCCGCTTTATTCGAGTAGGTCAAAAAACAGGTAATAAAGTCTTGGTTATCTCCGGTTTAACCATTGGGGAAAAGCTGATTTTACCCAGTCAATTAAAGGCTAAATAATTATGATGAATAGTTTTCGCATTAGACAATTTCTTGTCACAACATTATTGCTTAATTCAGTTACATTATTCGCCACTGAAAGCCATACTTATAATCTAACTCAAGCCATAGATCATGCATTGATCAACAATCCTGATCTTCAAATTATGGAAGATAGAATTGCTCAGGCAGAATCTCAAGTAGGCATTGCCCTTTCTAGTTTTTATCCTAATATAAAAACTGGATTATTTTATGAGCATACCGATAATCCATCCCGTGCTTTTGGGATGATCATCGCCCAACGCCGTCTAGATTTCTCACCCACTACAGACTTTAATCACCCCGGTGGCACCGATAATTATCGTCCAGAAATCAGCACCAAACTTTCATTATTTAGAGGTGGACAGGATTACTTTCAAACTAAAGCAGCTCAACTGGGTGTAGAAGCCGCCACACTTGAAAAATCCGCCGCGCGTAATTATTTGATTCAAACCGTCAGTTCTGCATTTTATGCCTACCTTGCAGCAACGGAAGCAGATAAAGTCGCCAGCAGATCAATTAACGCAGTAGAAAATGAATTAAGACAAAGTAAAAACAGTTATGAAGCAGGCTCAACATTACGCTCCGATGTTTTGTCATTAGAAGTTCAACTTGCAGAAGCACAAAATAAAAAAATCCAGACATCCAATGCAATTGAGATGGCAAAAATCGGACTAAAAAGTTTGCTAGGGCTGGTAGCAAGTGAACCCTTTGAAATTAACGCCTCAAGCGAATGGGCTTTACCTAAAAGCGAGCGTTCATTTGATGAACTGCTGACCTTAGCCATGAGCCAACGCCCAGAAACAAAAAGAGCAAGTAAACAAATAGACATGGCTGAGCAACAACTAAAGGCTGCCCGTGGAGCGTATTTACCTACAGCCAATGCCTATATATCTTATGGCTCAGACAGTAAAGATATAGATTTCAGCACTAACCGTGACAATGTCACAGCTGGCGTCATGGTAGAACTGGATATTTTTTCTGGTTTTCGAGATAGTGAAAAAGTAAAAAAAGCCGAACACCAAGTGGCTATTGCCAAGAAAATGGCAAAACAAAATCAGTTACAAATTGAAAGTGCTGTTAAAAAAGCACATTTAAAATTAAAAGAAGCTTTAGCGCGTGTGAATGTTACTTCATCTTCTGTCATCGCAGCAAATGAAGCCTTTCGTTTAGTGAGTGAGCAACGCAAAGCAGGAACTGTTACCGTTACTCGATATATTGAAGCCGAAGTTGCTAGAGATAAATCACAGTCTGGGAACATTGCCGCCCATTTTGATGCATTGCGTGCAGAGGCTGAATTAAATCAGGCAATAGGGTATTGGAAATAAAGAATGGGGGAGATAATAAGCTGAGCATTATCCTGGAAAATCACTACACAATTAATTTCTTTGTTACTTCAGCTGATGTTTGTAATTTGTTAGCTAATGAGTTAGTTGACAAACTAACATCTTGAATGACTTGCTTACCTTCGAAAAATTTCATTACTTCTTTGAATTATATTGAAATTTGAAATGATCTGGAATGCTAACATTTTTATTAGATAGAAAAGTCTATATTCAAACAAGAATATTTTCCATCTATTCCACAAAAAAACAATTGTTTTCCAATGCTTAATAATTGGTTCATTAGTTTTAAAAATGACAGAGGTCAAAGAAAAAAATCTAAGAAAACTGTATCAAACCACCTTGTTTGTCAAAAGCTAAATATTTAGATAAATCCCCACCATTTTGTACGGCTTGTACCATTAACTTTAGTGGCTCCTCTGCTTCTTCAGAGGTAGGAAAAGTACTATTTTTTCCAGAAAGACAAGCCACTAAAACGATGTTCCATTCTTGCTCCATTTGTTTTGACTCTGTGACTAAATCAGTAAAGTTTGTTAAATCGGATAAATTTTTATCAACACACATAATGGCTTTTAATTCACCGCCTTGTCCTG
>CAZZIX010000132.1:0-7084 GCA_964654345.1 uncultured Methylomarinum sp. | reverse complement strand
ACAGTAGTCGCCGATGCTGCATCACTAGGTATTGTTAGCACTTTAAAGTCTGTTTTTGAATTTGGTAAATTGGCTACTGATGAGTGGCAATCACGAGAGCAACAACAATTAAGCATAGAAGAAAGACAAGATTTATCAGTAACCGTTCAGTTAGAAAAATTAATGAGCTTTTTTCAAAATATTTTAGAAGCTAAACAAATAGAAGCATCACCACTGCCAGTTATATTGGTGCTGGATGATGCTCAATGGATTGATAGTGCATCTCTCACGTTTATCCGCCAATTAATGCAAACTGCATTACGCAAAAATTGGCCACTGCTTATTCTGGCAACACACTGGGAACAGGAGTGGAACCTTAATAATTCAGAATACACACTTGATAAATTACCTAACTTATATAAGCAACTAGCAGATAATAATTCGGAATGTTGTAGTCTACGTGATATTGACCGATTACAAGACCTTTCCGAACTAGTTTACATTGCATTTCCAGGTTTAACCAATCCGCAAGTAGGCTTTTTATGCCAGCGTGCCGATGGCAACCCACGATTATTACATGAAATTCTATTGGAATTAATTGATGAACCGTATTATTTTGAACAACAAAACCAAAACCTAGCCTTAACAGACGAAGCATTGCAAGAACTGCAACACAAAAGCTTTGCTCTACACGAAGTACAAACTCGCCGTTTCAGGCGTATGAGCCAAACATTACAAACTCTACTCAGTTACGCAAGTTATCAAGGGATGCGCTTTATTAAGGATTTGGTATTAGATCTTGCTAATCGATTAGATCAACAGCAAGAACCTTCTAACCCCCAACAAACCCTAGCCAGTGCAATTCATCCGTATGCTACCTTGATAGAATCCTCAGCAGTCATTTATGAATTTCGACATCGAGTCTTTTATGACCTATCTAAAGAACGAATTGAGAAATTTCCGACATTGAAAAAAAATGTTGCTGATACACTGATTAGTTTAGGCCAACAATGGGTGCAAAAAAACAAATACCAAACACTATTAGCCGATGAAAAAGAAATTTTTTACTTGTTGATGCTTAAGTTGCTGAAACCCAATACAGAACACACTGATTTTAAATGGAAAATTCTGAGTGAGTTGCTTACCTTGTATCAAGAGCAAGGCTCTTTTTATAAAGCCTTACCTTGGCTGGACTTATTAGATAGCTCCATTTCGGAGCTATTTTCCAATCAAGATACAAACATATCCTTTGAGACACAAATTAGTTTAATAGATTTACTCAAAGAATTAAATCATTGGGACTTAGCAAATCACATAGCTGATTGGTTGCTAAAACACTGCCAATCAAATATTGAATTACAACCAGACAACGAGGAAAAATATAGAGAATTCGAAATAACCCAAACTCTTATGGGTGATATAAATTTAGCTCAGGATCGTTTGAATGAAGCTATATTTTTTTATGAGGCCTCACTTTCTACAGCAGAACTGCTTATCAATAACTATGGAGAAACTGCTGAGCGATTACGTAATGTAACTATATCGCAAGATCGAGTCGGTGATATCTTGAAAAACCAAGATCAGCTGACTGACGCTTTTAAACTATTTCAAAATTCATTATCTACTCGTGAACTATTGATTACTCATTATGGGGAAACAGCTGAGCGTCTACGAGACATATCTGTGTCCAAAATTAAAGTTGGTAATGTCTTAAAAACACAAGATGAACTGAGTGAGGCTATAAAGTTTTTTCAAAGTTCATTAGCTACCTTTGAATTGCTGATTAATCGCTATGGAGAAACAGCTGAGCGGTTACACGATGTATCTGTGTCTTTAAATAAGATCGGTCATATCTTAAAAATACAAGACCAACTAGATGAAGCACTCAAGCTCTTTCAAGATTCTTTAGCGATACGAGAGCAAATTATAGAAAATTACGGAGAAACGGCTAATCGGTTACTTGATGTCTCGGAAACTCAAGTTATGGTCGGCGATGTCTTCAAAATGAAGGGGCAACTAAACGAAGCGATTGAACTCTTTAAAGTTTCTTTAGGCACTGGCGAACAACTGCTTGAATGCTATGGCGTAATGGCTGAGCGACTAAGAAATGTGTCTCTATCCCAAGAAGGGATTGGTTCTATCTTAGAAATACAAGGTCAATTGGATGAGGCACTCAAGTTCTTTCAAACTTCATTATCTACTAAGGAAAATCTGATTACGCGGTATGGCGAAACTGCTGAATCATTACGTGACATAACGGTGTCGCAAAATAAGGTTGGCAATGTTTTAATAGAACAATATCAACTTGATAAGGCTCTTAAGCTTTTTCAAATTTCGTCAACAACTTCAGAACAACTTATAGAACGTTATGGAGAAACAGCTGAACGGTTACGCGATGTATCAATATCACAGGAGAAAATTGGCAGTATTTTAGAAATACAAAACCAACTGGATGATGCTCTTAGACTCTTTCAAAAGTCTCTAACAAATAGAGAACAGCTTATAAAAAATTATGGAGAAACTTCTGAGCGATTACGGGATAAATTGGTATCACAGATTAAGGTCGGTGCTATCTTGAAAACCCAAGGTCGGCTTGACGATTCAATCACACTTTTTCGAGCATCATTAAATATTGCAGAATATCTTGTTGAAGATTATGGAGAAACTGCTGAGAGGTTACATGATGTATTAGGATCACAAATTTGGGTTGGTGATATCCTAGTAATACAAAACCAACTAGATGATGCACTCCAAATATTTCTAGCTTCTTTAGCTATTGGAGAGCATGTTATTACTAATTATGAAAAAACCGCTGAGCGATTACGTAATGTATCTATATCACAACAGAAAGCCGGTGATGTTTTGACAATATTAGGCAAAACGAATGAAGCTCTTAAGCTCTTTCAACTTTCCTTGACTATTCAAAAACAACTAATTGAGCACTATGGAGAAACGCCTGCACGATTACGTGATATATCCTTATCACAAGATCGAGTTGGTGATATATTCGCGATACAAGATCAACTAGATGAGGCACTTAAACTATTCAAATTATCATTAACAATTCGAAAACAAATCATAGGTGATTATGGCGAAACGGCTGAACGTCTACGTGATATCGTAGTGTCTCATATAAAGGCTGGTAACGTCCTGAGTTTACAAAATCAACCGGACGAAGCAATCAATCTTTTTCAAATTTCATCAGCAACTTCAGAACAACTTATAGATCGTTATGGAGAAACAGCTGAACGGCTACGTGATGTCTATTATTCTAATTATTTGTATGCATGTTGCTATCCAGAAGGGACTTTGGAAGATGTAAAGTTATTAAATAAGGCAGTTCTAATCAACCAGAAAAGGATGCTAACTTACCCACAATATGCTGAACAAACAATACAGGAGCAACAAAAGATTCTTGATTTATATATAGTATCTTCTGAAAAATTAGGTGATCAATTTTATCTTGATCAAGTACCTGTAATTGAGCAGCAACTTGAGCTTTTTAAACAGAGAGTAGTTACATCCGGTAAACATTGCTAAAAGTTGTAATAGGTGGATTGATTGAAATATCACCAAACTTAAGTGATTATTTTTTTAAAATAGAAAAAGGCTGAATGGTTTTAAGAGGAGTTTATCAATACCATACCTGTTTGATTTAAAAATTGATGCAGTGAATATAAGCGTAACGTGTTTTAAAATTGATATAACCAACAAATCAACCAGACAAGCTGGTTATTTTGGTGTTATAGCCTTCTGCGAAGGTAAGAATCGGAAAAGAAACTCATTGCGGAAAGAGCTAAAGTTGAGTACTGTGAAGCTAATTCGACTAGAAAAAAGTAAGTTTGACGCTGTGAACATAATTCTGTGAAAAAGCAGGGGTTGACGTGGAAAAGTAGGATGCTGCTTTTTCAAAGTCCGTCGTGGAAATCAAAAGCAGAAAGAGCAAAAGCAAGCTTCTGAGGTTTGCAAAGCTGAGTGCTGAAAATGGAAGCTCAGACGAATACCTCTCAATCGAAAAAGCGAAGAGCAAGAGAAAAAAAACTTGTCCAATATTGTGGATTATTTTGTGTGTGTAAATTCAATATTGTGAAGTACAATATTAAAAACCCACAATAGAAAAAAACCATATAGAATCATGAGGGAAATATGACTGAGAACCCCCAAGTCTCTACATTAAACGAAATATCGTCATCTGTACAAACACATCTAGGTATTTTGCAAGCAGTAATAGAAAGAATGGCATCAAATAGTTCATCATCTAAAACATGGTGTATTACTCTTGTTTCTGCCGTATTAGTTATTGTTGCAGGAAAAGAAAAACCGGATTTTGCCTTAATAGCCCTGATTCCAACGTTGTTATTTTTAGCATTAGACACTTATTACCTTGCATTAGAAAAAGGATTTAGAAATTCATACAATTCATTTGTAACAAAACTTCACGAGAACTCTCTAAGTCCTAAAGATTTATTTTTTGTCAAGTTAGAAGGTGATCAAACAGAATTGCAAATCGAAGCTATTAAGTCATTCTCGATATGGGGATTTTACAGTGTTCTTGGACTACTTATTTGCTTGGCTAGGTGGTTGGTTTTGGCATGACAAACTCTCCAATAAATTCTTCTCGCACTAAAATATTTATCAGTTATAGCTGGGACTCCGAAGAACATAGAGATGCAATTTACCAACTATCCAACCGTTTTTGTGAAGAAGGACTTGACTGTGATATTGATCAATATGAACCCTTTCCCAAAGAAGGCTGGCCTAAATGGATGGAAAATAAAGTTACTGAAGCAGATTTTGTTTTGGTAATTTGCACTGAAACTTATTTGAAACGATTTGAGGGAAAAGAAAAAGCAGGAAAAGGTCAAGGTGTAAAATGGGAATCGGTACTTATTAGCAATGAACTCTATTTTGGGGATAGTCAGAATATTAAATATTTGCCTGTTATCTTAATGCCTGAAGGGGAGGAATTCATTCCGAATCCTCTTAAAGCGTTTACAGCTTTTCCAGTCCTTGATATTACTAATGATAAAGATGAAGGGTATGAAGCGCTTTACCGTTATCTGACTGAACAACCGAAAACACCAAAACCGCCCCTCGGCGATGTAATATCCTTATCTTCTAATAGTAAACTTTCCTTTATTCAGCGGGATAAAGTTGGCCAAAAAGATTTAGTACGAGATTTGTTAAAATGCCCAACTTTAAAAAATAGAAAAAGCTTTGAACGATTAATCAAAGAATTACAACGGGATCTTTCCACTGAAATTAGCTTCAACACAAGCCCAACTATGTATGTCCATAATATTGTCAGTACATGCTTAAAAGAGCAAGGCGGCATTGAAAAACTGATTAACTTATTAGAATATTACGAAGAGGATAAATCACTAGTTCAGGAGGTTAAAGAAACACTGGAAAATATACAAACACCAAAACCAATTACCAACACTCACCTCGAAAATATCAACAAAATACTTAAAGCCTTTTCACTGCCAGAACCTCATAAACTAGAAGCTATTTATAATGAATGTATTCCCAAAAACATACCCAGCCTTAAAAATAACCAAACAGATAGAATCTTAAATTCTTTAGCTAAGATGGGAGTGTCAAGTACTGGTAATGTTCCCATGTTTGACTTTTTATTTCAGCTTATACCTTGCGCTAAAGAACCGGAAGCAAAAAATAAGCTACGGGAATGGATTATAAAAGTTGCAAAGCACTTAAAGCTTACTGATAAACAAATAGATGATTTATCTAGTTATCAACAGGGTTCAAACAATGTTTTAACTGGAAACGGGCTAAAACAAATCAAAAAAATACTTAAGCCTTTTTCACTTCCAGATCATGATGAATTAAAGATTATTTATGAGCGGTATGTTCCTCTAAATTTCCCTACTCCCGAAAACTATCAAATAAATAACTTATTAGAATATTTAGCCAAAATGGGGTCAATAGGTGACAATTATATTCCTATATTTTATTTCTTAATTCGATTGCTTCCTTATGCTGACGAATCACAATTTAAATTTAGACTTGAGGAGTGGATTAGGGAAGTTGCCAAGAAATTTGAACTTACTGGCGCACAAATAGATGAGTTATTTGATTTTGATAAATCCCAGAAAAATTTAAACAACCGTATACATTTACTTATTGAATTGGAACCAGAGATTGATGATTTTGATGAGAATTTCATTGTTCATGCTTGGTGCGTTAACTCACAAGAAAAAATAACTAATATTAGTTTAGATGATGATCAAACATTCGAATTGCAAAACATGCCACTATTGTTGGGTAATCTATTTCAATCCATCAATAATGATTTGATTGTCGCAAATAATGAATTAACAATAGAATTTTTTTTACCATTCCATTTGCTTTGTCATTCTGTTGAACATTGGGTTGTAATAAATTCAGATCAAAATAATACGCCAATAGGTGTTCGCTATCCAGTAGTTGTTCGCTCACGCGATCGTTTACAAAAAAGTGGCTTCTGGCCTTCTTGGAAAGCATTTTGGGATAATAGATTCTATAATGAATCCCCCGATAGTAGTGTTGTTTGGATGGAAAAAGAGCAACCTCGTACAATATTTTCCAAATTTGATCAGACTGATGCCCTTTGTCTTGTCATGACATTCCCACATAAAGAGATAAACCCTAAAACATCCATGTTAGTCGAAGCCATTAAGTTAGGTGCTCCTATTGCATTATGGGCTAGACAAATTGATAAAACTGATAATATAGAGGAAGAATTGAAAAACCTAATATCAGAAAATTCGTTAGCAGGACTGCCAGAACGTATTAGAAAAAAACGCGTAGAAAAGTGGGAGGTAGAAGAGGAGCATAAGGCAGGCTATAACCTTTCATTATTATGGGATGACCCTAATAAGCAACCTCATATCAATTGGGAATGCCCAACTCAACCTTAAGGGACAAATATGTCAAATGAAGATACGGCTTGGTGGATTTACCAAGGAACAGGAAAAGAAAACAAAATTGATATTAGAGATAAATTACCTCCACCACCACCTTGGCGAGAATTTACTAAAAAAGCAACTGAGGAGTTTCCACGTTTAAAATCAAGCCTTATTACCATATATAAGGTCAGTTTTCT
>CAZZIX010000131.1:0-7135 GCA_964654345.1 uncultured Methylomarinum sp. | reverse complement strand
ATCCTACAAAGCTATTCTACAGATTATAACCTTGCGGATTATTAGTTTGCCAACGCCAAGTATCTTCTACCATTTCATCTAAGGTTTTCTCAGTCTTCCAGCCCAGTTCTTTTAATGCAAGGGCTGGATTGGCATAGTTTTCAGCTATATCACCGGTCCGTCTAGCGACACATTTATAGTTAATTTTTTTACCTGTAATTCTTTCAAAAGTCTGGATAATTTCTAATACACTATAACCTTGTCCTGCCCCTAAATTATATGCTTTACACTCTCCAGAATCAAAAGCTTTTGATTCTAATGCTTGGAGTGCTTTAAGGTGTCCTTTGACTAGATCAACAACATGAATATAATCTCTTACGCCTGTTCCATCACGAGTCGGGTAATCATTTCCAAAAACAGAAAGTTGATCTAATTTACCGACCGCAACTTGGGATACATAGGGGATTAAGTTATTAGGGATGCCGTTAGGGTCTTCGCCAATTGTTCCACTTTTGTGGGCGCCAATTGGATTAAAATAGCGTAATAAAGCTATTTTCCAGGGTGATGAAGATTTTGTTATTTTATCGGCAGCTGATAAATCCCTTAAGATTTCTTCGACCATCGCTTTGGATTTACCATAAGGATTAGTTGCACCATAAATAGGTAGGTCTTCAGAATATTGTACAGTGTCAGGCTCACCATAAACTGTTGCAGAAGAACTAAAAATTAAATTTTTAACATTAGCCTCTTCCATCACTTCTGTAAGAATTAACGAGCCATAAACATTATTTTGATAATATTTTAAAGGTAACTCACAAGATTCACCCACGGCTTTAAGGCCTGCAAAATGCATAACAGCAGAAATTTTATGATTTGCAAATATGTCAGCTAAAGCAGGTTTATCACGAATATCAACCTCGTAAAGAAGTAAAGACTTGTCTGTTATACTTTTAACTCGGTTAAGTGATTCGGCTTTACTATTAGATAAATTATCAACGACGATGACTTCATAACCGGCGTTTAATAATTCTACACAAGCATGGCTGCCGATATAACCTGCACCACCGGTGACTAAAATTGTTTTGTTATTTTTCATATATTTTATTGGGTTAAAATGTAATTGATTTTGGGTTGTCGTAACGGATTGATTAAGCTTGCTTTTTGATTGTAATTTGCAAAGTGGATTCTAACATTTGATAATAGTCTATGCAGAATATCAGTTTTAGACTGAATTTAAGCTGTAGAAGGTATGGGAAATAATTTTTTTCATAAGAAGTGGGATAGTTCTCGCTTCTTTTAAAGTATAGCTTCATTACAGGGTCACGTTAATAATTAAAGGAACAAAAATGCATAAAGGTATTATCCTTGCGGGCGGTAGTGGTACTCGCTTGTATCCACTTACGCAAGTTGTCAGTAAACAGCTGATGCCTGTTTATGATAAACCCATGATTTATTATCCACTTTCAACTTTAATGCAAGCAGGCATACAAGATATATTGGTTATCTCTACACCTGAGGAAATTCATTTATTTGAGGCATTATTAGGTAAAGGTGATCAATTTGGGGTGAGAATTTCTTACGCTGTTCAACCAAGTCCTGATGGATTAGCGCAAGCTTTTTTGATCGCAGAAGGTTTTTTAGCCGGTAGTGGAGCTGCTCTTGTGCTTGGGGATAATATGTTTTATGGGCATAATTTAGTAGATACTTTAAAATCAGCCAATAGTCGCTCAAAAGGGGGGATAGTCTTTGGTTACCATGTCAGTAACCCTAGTTCTTATGGCGTGGTCGAATTTGATACGACAGGTAAAGCGATTTCTATAGAAGAAAAGCCTGAACAACCAAAATCTAATTATGCAGTCCCAGGCTTATATTTTTTTGATGAACGCGTTGTTGAAATTGCCAAAAATGTAAAGCCATCCCCAAGAGGTGAATTGGAAATTACTGACGTGATTGAGCAATATCTAGAATTAGGTGATTTACAAGTTGAAATTATGGGACGAGGCACTGCATGGCTGGATACGGGAACACATGATGATTTGCTGGATGCAGCTCAATTTATTGCGATGATAGATAAAAGACAGGGCTTAAAGGTGAACTGCCCCGAAGAAGTTGGCTTTAGAAATGGCTGGATTACAGCCGATAAATTACGTGAAATAGCTGAACCTTTAAAGAAAAGTGGGTATGGGGAATATTTATTAAATTGTTTGGATGAGACAGTATTTTAATGAAGTATATAGAAACAGCAATACCAGATGTAAAAATCTTAGAGCCAAAAGTATTTGGAGATGAACGAGGTTTTTTTATGGAAACCTTTCGGGTAGATGAATTTAATCAGCAATGTGCAAAGCGTGTGTTTGTTCAGGATAATCATAGCAAATCGGCTCAAGGGATTTTAAGAGGCCTACATTATCAACTGACTCAGACTCAAGGTAAGTTAGTTAGAGTCGTATCTGGTGAAGTTTATGATGTTGCAGTTGATATGCGCAAATCATCCGCTACTTTCGGACAGCATATTGGTGTTGTGTTATCGGCTGAAAATAAACGCATGCTATGGGTACCAGAAGGTTTTGCGCATGGTTTTTATGTGATCAGTGAATCTGCGGAATTTGTCTATAAATGTACTGATTATTATGCACCTGAGCATGAAGCATCATTACTATGGAATGACCCTGAGATTAATATCGAATGGCCGTTGGTGAATAATAGTTCACCTTCGTTATCTGAAAAAGACCAACAAGGTCTTCTGTTTAAAGATGCACCCTATTTTGATTGAAGGGAACTGATAGTATGAAGATTGTTGTAATAGGACAAAATGGTCAACTGGCTTGGGAATTAGATAGGTTAAAAAATGATCAAGTAGAAATTGTTTGTTTAAGTCGAAAAAAGATTGATATAACGGATAAAAAATCTTTAAAAGAAACTTTATCACAGCTTGCACCACAGGCTGTGATAAATGCATCTGCTTATACTGCGGTTGATTTGGCAGAAACTGAGCAAGAACAGGCTTTTTTAATTAATGCGACAGCTGTTGGAAATTTGGCCGAAGTTTGCTTGCAACTATCTGCACATTTAGTGCATGTATCGACTGATTTTGTTTTTGGTGGCGACAGTGGCGTGCCTTATTTGCCCAATGAACCTTATGCACCTTTAGGCGTGTATGGAGAGAGTAAGGCGCAAGGTGAAAAATTAATCACTCAAATTTTACCAGAACAAAGTTGTATACTTCGTACTTCCTGGGTTTATTCTAGCCATGGCAATAATTTTGTTAAAACTATGTTGAGGTTAATGGCAGAAAAGCCTGAACTAGGTGTGATAAGTGACCAAATTGGCTCACCCACTTATGCAAAAGGTTTAGCTAAAGCTTGTTTAACGGCTGCTGTTAATAAAGTCATAGGGATTCATCACTGGTCTGATGCGGGAGTTGCTAGTTGGTATGATTTTGCCGTGGCCATCCAGGAACTTGGCTTGTCTCATCATCTACTGGATAAAGCAATTTTAATTAAACCTATTTCTACAAAAGACTATCCAACACCTGCTAAAAGGCCTAGTTATAGCGTGTTAGATAAAACAAGTCTGGCAGATGCATTTCCTGAATTGTCACTTGTGCATTGGCGAGTGCATTTGAATGAAATGCTAAGTGAATAAAAAACAAATAAATAACAAATATTCTTTTAAAAAATGAAAACTTTATTAGTAACAGGTGGTGCAGGGTTTATTGGTGCAAACTTTATCCATTATTGGTTAAAAAAATATCCCGAAGATCAACTTATTGCTCTGGATGCTTTAACCTACGCTGGGAATATGGAAAATTTAGCCTCAGTTCAAGACAATCCACATTTCACTTTTATCCATGGCAACATAGGTGATCAGCCTTTAATTGAATCTTTACTAGAAAAACATAAAGTGACTACGCTGGTTCATTTTGCTGCTGAATCACATGTAGACCGTTCTATTAGCGGTCCTGATGAGTTTATAGAAACAAATATCATAGGGACATACTCATTACTTAAAGCAGCAAAAAAAGTCTGGATTGACACACCTGACAGTAAAGGAGAAGAGCCTATCGCTCACCGTTTTCATCATGTTTCTACTGATGAAGTCTACGGCACCTTATCAGCAACTGATCCTGCTTTTACAGAACAAACAGCCTACACACCAAATTCACCTTATTCTGCCAGTAAAGCCGCCTCTGATCATTTAGTACGAGCCTATCATCATACTTATGGTTTATCGGTAACAACCAGCAATTGTTCTAATAATTATGGGCCTTATCATTTTCCTGAAAAACTGATTCCTTTAGTCATTATTAATATTTTACATAACAAAGCATTGCCTATTTATGGGGATGGAATGCAAATTAGAGACTGGTTGTATGTAGAAGACCATGCTTACGGTATAGATTTAGTGATAAATAAAGGGCAGGTAGGGGAAACATATAATATTGGTGGGAATAATGAATGGGCAAATATTAATATTGTAAAAGCAGTACGGCAGCTGATTGAACAAGCCTTTATAGAAGATCAGGCGTTAGCAAAAAAGTACCCTGATGCTCAAGCAGCCATTGCTCAAAATACTGAATCATTGATTACTTATGTCACTGATCGACCTGGACATGATAGGCGATATGCTATAGATGCCACTAAAACCCGAGATGAATTAGGTTATGAACCAAGAGAATCTTTTGAAACAGGGATAGAAAAAACTGTCCAGTGGTATTTGAATAATGAAGCCTGGTGGCAAGCTGTTATGGACGGTTCCTATCAAGATTGGCTTGAAAAGCAATATGTAAACAACTGAATTAAATAATGATTCCAATCAGAGACAATATATTTTGCAAAAATAGGCCCTATGTAAGCTGGGGGATTATGGCCATTTGTATCGCTATTTTTCTCTTAATGAAATTGATGCCACTTGAGGCACAGCGCCAATTAACTTATCTATATGGCATGGTGCCTATTCGATATTCAAACCCGCAATGGGCAGTGGCTTTTGGTTTACCTCCTGATAATTTTTTATCTTTCTTAACTAATTTGTTCTTGCATGGTGGATGGGTACATCTTATTTTTAATATGTGGTTTATATGGATTTTTGCCAATAGTATAGAAAATCGAATGGGGCATATCAGATTTCTGTTTTTTTATTTAATCTGTGGATTTATTGCAACTTTTTCTCAATGGTATTTTGATCAACAGTCAGTCATTCCAATTGTCGGGGCATCAGGTGCAATAGCAGGCGTTTTAGGAGCTTATTTTTTTCTTTATCCTTATGCAAAGATTGTCATTTGGTTGCCGTTATTATTTTTACCTATTTTTTTTGAATTACCTGCCATTTCCTTTTTAGGTTTCTGGGTTATCATGCAAATGTATAAGGCATCAACAGCTTTAGTGTTTGAAGGTGTTACCACAGATGTTGCCTGGTGGGCTCATTTGGGTGGTTTTGTAGCAGGAAGCTTTTTATATCCCTTGTTTTTAAAAAATGAAGAACAGAATGAGGAATAACGGATAGATTATAAATGTTAAAAAGGCGATAAGAATAAGATATAATACTAAGATTCAGATTCGTTTCTAAAAGTTGCTCATTCGATAATGACTTTTATATTACAGCAGGATTTACATAATTATGAATAAAGTTAATGTTGCCTTGGTAAGGTTACTTCAATTTGTTGTTTTTTGTCTTTTTACCTTTATGGTATTGGCTTATTTTGGTGCCATGATTTTAGTCCCACTAGATTTAGTGGTATTGCTCACAAAAATATTAGGTGTCATCGGTATTAGTGGGGTTTTTGGTGCGGTTATTGCTGTTCCAGTGGTTGGATACTTAGGGTTGATGGTTTATAAAACACCTGGGCTAGTCGACATAATTGTTAATACAGGACTGGACTTGGTTAAAACAGGGAAAGATCGTGTAGAAGCATTTAATAAAATTGCTGAAAGTGTTAAGGCTTAACCGTATGTTTCAAGGAGCACGCAAGGAATAAGTAGAGTAACTGGCACGAGTTTTTGTTCGTTTCAACTAACTAATACATAAATGTGTAGGTAGAGTAGCAAGAGCAATTTTCGAGGCGATCTAACTGGCTCTACGAAACTGCTGTGGAATAACAACTAATAGAGGTGCCCTTTGAGTACAAGTAAGTTGTTTTAGTTATTTTTTGCACGTTCCAAAGTAAGTTAAAAAAGGGTGTTTTTTCATAAACACCCTTTTTTATGACTGTAATATTTATATATTAGGTAGGGCAGTTGGACTTATGTCTCTTTAGTAATCCAACTTTTATGTTAAAAAATTGAATTAATGATAGAACTGTTGGCCTAATAAGTATCTTGTTAGCAATGGTATTATCAGAAAAAAATAACGATAGAAACTATAATCAGTGAGCACCTGGAGTTTATCTATAGAGCATCTCCAATAATTACCTTTAAAAATTTTCAACGGTCGGGGCACTAAAACCCTATCTGAGGTAGAATGTTACAAGGCTATTATAAATACCCTAATAAAACCGTTAAAATAATTTTACTTGGGTGTTTTCTAGACTTAAAAAGTTGGACTAAATAGAGCTAACTTATGGAGCAATAAAAATAAGCAGGATACTATTTATAGGAGAGCTGTCATGAAATGTTTTTATTATCTTACTTCCACACTTGAAAATACTCGTGAAATTATTGATGAGTTACATCAGGCGGGTGTTGATGACTGGTTTATACATGTTCTGAGTAAGGATGAAGCTGGACTCAAAAAAGTTAAAATTCACGCAAGTAATTATCTAGAAAGACTTGATATTCTGCGATATGGAATTCTTGGTGCGATTACGGGGTTAATTGTGGGGATAATTGCAGCTTCTTTAGTCAATTCAACAAATTTATTTGGGCAAGAAGATCTACCTAATGTTGCTTACTATGCAATTATTGGTTTTTTTACATTGTTTGGGACATGGGAAGGTGGGTTTATCGGTATTGCCACTGAAAATAAAAAAATATCACTGTTTCATGATGAGCTGGAAGCTGGGAGTTATCTGATTTTGATTTATACCAAGGAAGTGTCAGAAGAGGTGGTTAAATCTGTGATGCAAAAACGGAGCAAGGAAGTTAAATTGGTTGCTATTGATGAAAGTTTTTATAATCCGTTAGTCGGTCTAAAGAGGGTTTAAAAAGGTTGTATACCC
>CAZZIX010000130.1:3386-7176 GCA_964654345.1 uncultured Methylomarinum sp. | reverse complement strand
GGGTTTTGCATTTTAAATTTCCTTTGTTAAAATAATAGCGTAATAGATAAGGGCTTAGTTAGCCAAGAAAAATAAGACTAAGGTAGTAGAAGCTTGTGGATAATATTGAAATTCTTTATCAGCCTTGCGCGTGATAATAAACCGACAAACCTTAGAGGAACTTTTGAAGAAAACTAAACAGTGTTATATGGCGTATTTTTTGTATGTTATTTAACCCAAATTATACCGCTGCCTATAAAGACAGATAGATGGATGAGTTAACACACTGTTTTTAATTTATAAAACTAATTTAGATGATTTATAAAAGCTGGCTTGCTTTTTGCTCTGCTCTCTAGGCTAACTGTGATTTTGTTAGTTGTGGATAAAAAACACATTATTTTGCTTTTTTAAAACAACTATTTAAGTCATGCAACTTATAAAGGTACTAGGAAATTTAATGCATCCAGCTAATGACAATGAAAAGCATAAATGGTTTATAGCATTATGTTGCTTATTTATGCTTTTCATATTCTCTAATACAAAAGCGGCTGTCAATGCATTTGATAAAGCGATTAACCACCCTGAAATTCCTTTATTGGATGAGCAGGGTGTTCATGTGTTGGAATCAACCAATCCTTATAGTCCTAAAAAAAGCTGTGAAGGGAGTGGTTGTCATGATTATGAAGCCATTACAAAGGCCTATCATTTTCAAATGGGTCGTGATGAAGCTAGTGATGATTACGGCACGAAAAGAGGTCTACCTCATCTAGTCTCTCCTGGTTATTATGGCGGATACACCTGTATGGGGGGAGATAACCCGCAAGTTTTAGCAAAAAAAAATAACCCTGGTGGTATTAATGGTTTTGCTGATTATGGTTCAGCAGGCTATGTTAAAACTTGTATGAGTTGTCATGCTGGGGGCGGTTGGGCAGAAAAGGATCGTGAAGGTATTCGTTACGATGAGAAAAATGTTGCGGATATTAAGTTTGGTGATGGAGATTACTATGAGCGCGGTGTCATGGATGGCAAAAAACAACTTGTGCTACATGACTGGAAGAAAAGTGGTGTAGGTGAAGCTGACTGTCTATTTTGCCATATAGATTTTTCTACTTTGAAACTGCCTGCAGATAGCGGCTTGGAAGATCATAAAGGGGCAAGAAGTGCCCGTCAGTCGTTTTCAAACAAAGGGATGTTTCGTCAAGCAGCGACTGGTCTAATGGAGCTTGTGGTCAATAAAGAGGGTGCTAATTTAGTCACTGTTAAACGCGAAGCAAAAGGTGATTCAGTACAGCTGGTAAAAGATAACAACGATAACCCTATTTTCAACTGGAATAAGGCGGCTTTTGATGAAAACGGTAGAGTTATTATCCCTATGCTTCGTTTTCCAGCAAATGAAAACTGCATGGAATGTCACCGTACCAGTAATGGTCGTCGTGGTTTCTACGGCTTTGGAGAGGATGCAGCAGCAACACTTGAAGGTGAAGATGCAGATACTTTATTACAGGATGACTATAAGGACGATGTTCATAAAGGAAAAATCTATGTTGAAAATAATGGTCAGTCTCGAGTCATTGACAATTGTAATGCTTGTCATTCTAAACAGTATTATAAATCAAATAGAGCCAGTATTGATTTAGATGCCAATCATGATTTTCCGAAAGGAAATTCAGATATGGATGTGCGTAGTGATTTAGATTACGCACCCAATGTCAAATCCTGTGAGGAATGTCATATCAAATCAAATCAGCCAATTATTCCCTCAGGGCATGATACTTTGCTAGCTGCTCATCGTGAGCTTTGGAAAGGCAATGGCGATATGACGGGTTATCATAAGGAAAGTCTGACAAAGATAACAAAAACTCATTTTGATGTCGTTGCTTGTCAATCATGTCATATTACAGATAAAAAGGATAAAAATGGTGAGTCTCTTAATATGTTATATCGGTATAGAGCAGCTGAAGATGGAAAATTAAAAATAGTACCGTATCAGCCTTCCCATCGATCGCTCTGGAGGGATAAAGTTTCTGGATATGTTTTAAGTAAAGTTGAGAAAAGAATAGCTAATAGTGATCCAAAAACATACGAAGAATTTATGCAGGTGAAAACAGCCTTTGATGGAATGTTGCAAGAAAAGGGATTTGCTAACCCTGATACAGCATTGTATCTATCAGAAGCAAATGAATATATTATTTCGCATAACACTCGCCCTTCTCCAGATTCTGTTCCGTGTGGAGATTGTCATGAGCGTAAACAAAATGGAGCATTTAGCTCACTAGTTTCTCCTAATGGAATATTTGGGACAAAGGAAATTGAAGTTAAAGGACGGTTTGGTATTCCTGATCCACGTCTAGTTACAGAAGGCCATATTATTTTGGATATGAAATATACCAAAATGAAAGAAAATGGCAATCTTGTTCAAACAGTAGATGATATTTTATTTGAAACTAAAATTGATCCGTTTATGTCATTGCTGAGAAATTCCAGTGCTTCTGAAATTATTGGTGAATTTAGAAAGGTATCTAAAAATGATATTTTAGCATCTGTTGGGCCTGTATTAGCTTCTAAAATGGCAGCTGATTTACCAAGTAATGATGGTTATTTCTTTTCAGTGAATAAAGGTACTTTTAGTTTAAGGAATATGGCGGCACTGATTGATGGGAATACCGTTAATAATATTGTGTTTCCAACTTATCGTGGTGTTTTAGGATTGCTTAAAGATGCTATCCCAGCTGCTAATGGAATTTTAGAAACCCGTGGATATGGTAGTTTACGTTCTGATGTATTTTATTTTGAAGTCCGTGATTCTGCAAGGAAACAGGTTGAGTCCTTCAATGGTGCATCCATGTTTGTTTTGGCGACTTACAAAGGAACAAAAACAAACCTTAATGATATTAATGTTGTTGTGGCAAACTGGGCATTAACATCTATTGAGGCAGTCCCTATGTCTGAATTAGTGGGAATACAGCCAGCAATAGATGGAAATGATGGCTATGTAATTTTTAAATTGAAGCAGCCAGGCTATTTTATAGTTGCGGATAAGTAACTATAAAAGTCTGGGTCTATTGGGAGCGATAAGTGTTATCGCTCCCATTTTTGCGTTTAGGAGGTTAAAAATGTCAAAAAAAATAAGTGAATTAGTTGTTGATGGTTCAGAAAACACTCAACAGACAAATGAGTTAGCTGCAAAAACACTCCCTTGGTTGTTTGGTGCAGGCATTGCAGGAGGACATTTGCTTACAGCGTCAAACTGTACTATTCCTCAAACGGGGAAATGTGCTGTTTGTGGTGGTTGTGTGGTTGCGCTTGGGTCTTTAGTTGCCTGGGCTATGATCAAAAAGAAGAACGGTGATGATTTTTATAGTCAGATTGATGATGACTAGTTAATTGATGAAGAAAATAAAAATTCTTGTGAGTGGACTATTTCTTTTTTTCTTGAGTAATGAGAGTTACGCATGGAATTGGAGCGGTGTTTTAAAATCAAAAACACAAAGTGATAACCGAAACCCGGAAGACTCGGAGTTCTTTAGTAAAGTTTGGGGTAGCGTGGAAGTTTTTGACAATAAAAGCTGGCATGGAGGATTAGATTTTGTCTCGAGACTGAGTGATGGTAAGAGAGGCTTTGAGGCGGATATTTATCAATTATATGTACAGAAAGAATTTAAAGATCATGGTTCGACGATAAAAGGTGGGAGATTTCAGCGAGCAGATAGTTTAGGTTACTACGCTGTTGATGGGGTTAATTATCAATATGATAATTATGATGACGAAGGAAAAAATGGTTATTCCTTACAATTTTATGCGGGTGTACCAA
>CAZZIX010000130.1:0-3286 GCA_964654345.1 uncultured Methylomarinum sp. | reverse complement strand
ACTAGTACTTCAACGTTTGAAGATTTTATGGTCAGTGCCATGCTGGATTTAACTGAAGATATCAGGATTCGCACATCCTATGAGTTATACCACCCAAGAAACCCTTATACGACTTTTAGGGAAAAGTTTTATAGTGAATATTCGTTTGGACGGCAAGATTTACTGAGGGTTAGTGTTAATAATCAGCTGAATGATTATTTTGAATATCATTTTGGTTTTAAGCGGGCAAGACGAAGTGAGGGCGATTTTATTGGCTATGGAGGAAATGCTGGTTTCAGTTACGATTATATTCGTGATTTGTCATTAGCGGCAGAAGTTGATTTTCTGGAATTAGGCGAAGAAAAAAGTGAAAATTTATATTTATCTGCTGACTATACGGTAAATGCAGATTTAAAAGCAGGGTTAAATATTGCTTTGGCAAATAATAAAAGGCAGCTTTATGGCAATAATGAGTCAGTGGGACTTGAGTTGAACACACAATATCGAATTTATAACTCTTTATTTTTAAAATTATCAGGTAGTTATATCTGGTATTCAGCCATTGAAAATGAATACCTAGGTGCACTACAGGTGACCTGGTATTTAGATCGTTTTATACCAAAGGCTGAAAAATAATGCATGGGTTAATAAATACACTATTACTAATATGCAGTTTAGTCGCAGTGACAGGTATTGCAGACGAAGTTGAATCTGTTAAACCTGAAAAAGAGAAAGAGAAAACCTGGTATCAAAAGCGAGATGTGCGGCCTGATATTTTTTATCCACATAAAGCGCATTATAAAACCATGGAAAAAGAAGGTGACAGTTGTATGTTGTGTCATTCTTTTCAAAAAAATACAGAGCATGATGAGAAAAAAAGAAAAGCAGTCAATATTATTTCCAATGAAGCATTAGAAAAAATTTGTCACGATTGTCACGTAAAAGAGGTGAAAGCACCTTGGCGTTGTGATGTCTGTCATAACGACCCTAAAGCAATTTGGCCAGCAGATCATAACTCTGGTTATATTGAGAACCATGGTGAAGATGCCAAGCAGAATGAAAAACAATGTAAAACTTGTCATTTAGATACTAAATTTTGCAGTGATTGTCATTTTCGTAGAGATACTTCGGGGAAGGGCTATCACCCTTTAGGCTATCGGTCTAAACATGGCTTGGAAGCCAGAATGATGCCTGCTAATTGCAGTCGTTGCCATAATGTATTTTATTGCCAAGATTGCCATGAGCAATAGTTTGAAGGTTTTTTCTTTACTTTTGTTGTTGTTCGCTCAAACCGTTTGGGCGGTAAATACAATTGATGTTTCTTTGGAAAAAGGACAGCTTTTGTTAACGCCAACCCATGGAGGTGATGGTAGTGCATGGGGAAAAGAAAATTGTGTGGCATGTCATTTTAAAAATAGAATTCATAAAGAAGCGCCCAAGATAAAAGATATTGTGATTGAAGTCGGATTCAATAGCTGTACTGGCTGCCATGGACAAAACGGGTCTAATGCAGAGCGGCAATGTACTGTTTGTCATAATGAGCAAAGGCTACCTAAGTCGCCCTTGCAAAAAGGCAGTGAAAAGCATGATTTTACGGTACAGGAAAGTTTGGATTTAAAGGATAAGGACTGTTTAACCTGCCACCATAATTCTGATATGGATGGAAATTTTGAGGTTGAAATAGACTTAACTTCTCTACCAGGCTCTCCTTCAAGTGCAGATATACCTTATAAAAATGGGACGGAATTTTGTCTTCGTTGTCATAACAAATCGCATCAACAACCTGGATTTGAAATGAAAGCACGTTTTAAACGAGATCCTTTGGTGAATATTGCAGAAAGTTATCAATTTATGGATATGCATGGTTATTTGCGCGGCTCTGGTGAGAGAACATACGCAGGGTTAAGGGATGGGGATTACCGTTATGGAGATCTAGTGGAATGCACTGACTGCCATGCTATGCATGGTACTCACAATCCCAAGCTTATTGTTGATCGAACTGATGCGGGTATGAGCAAGCTAGCTGCATCGATTAGAGAGTTACCTGTTTTAATCAATGTTGTTGACGGAGACTATTCTCAACTCTGTGTTAGTTGTCATTCAATGAAAGATTTGGTGGAGCAGGGAGATGAAGAAACAGGCAATGGTTTGACGGGAGTCCATCAAGTCGGGACAGATTGTCGAGTGTGTCATGTCCATGGTTTAGCGGCTACAACAGGTTTATGAAAAAACTAGCGATATTTTTATTGTTGTTGAGTTGTGTGGTCAATGCTGAAAAAAAAACTGAAGCTGATGAAGATAAACCAGAATTACCACCCTTTCATCATGTTGTGGAGGTTAAGCCTTCAAAAGATAGAAAAATTGATGAGAAACTGGAGCTGGGTGAAAAAGGTGAGTTGGTTTGCAGTACTTGTCATGGATTGGAAGATATAGATAAAACACCTGTGGAAGATGTGGATACGGAAGCAAAAGATTTCTTACACGGCGGGCCTTATAAGCCATTAACTGACTTTTGTTACCGTTGTCACAATGAAAAAAACAATACGCGTGAAAATATTCATATTCTTTTGGATGATGACGGTGAGATAAAAAAAGAACAGTGTGAATATTGTCACGAGGAAGTGCCTGATAGAGAAAAAAAACTGGAATTGAAAGATTTAAAATTAAGAATGCCAATGGAAACTATTTGTTATGGCTGCCACTTGAAATCTCCACATTTTAATGCGGTAGAACATCAAGTTAAGCCAGAAAGCGAAGATATGGTGATGCATTTAAAAAAAATGCGAAAAGAACAGGATATATTTATTCCGTTAAGTAAAAAAGGGGAGGTTATGTGTATCAGTTGTCACACCCCGCATCAACGAGGAGTGATTGATGTGAAAAAACCAGCTGGAAAGCAAGTTGAAATTGAAGATTTAGAAAAAGGAATTACCTATAAAGACCATCCTTGGGCAGAGGTTTTTAAAGCTGATAAAGCAGACCGAATGGATGAGTTGAACAAAAAATTACACTCTAATTATAGATTGAGTTATCAACGAATAGAAAATGAGGCACTGCTAAGGTTGCCTGCGAAAAATGGGAAGTTGTGTTTGAGTTGCCACGACTTTGAGAAATGAGGAAAATTCTATGAGAGTATTAGACAATATAAAAGCTATACCCGCGATGCAAAAATATCGTTACATGATGATTTTTATTGCAAGTGCCTGTTTGATTGGGCCGATAGCATTTTTGCCACAATTAGTGGGGACAGATGATTTATGTGGCGTACTTTGTATGCGACGATTTTATTTATATTTTCCTGGAATGA
>CAZZIX010000129.1:3971-7189 GCA_964654345.1 uncultured Methylomarinum sp. | reverse complement strand
CTTTTTTTATTCCACCCCTCTATAATTCAACAAAAACTCCTTGCACCTTTATAACCCGAACTCAAAGAGCATTCTAATACTTAGATATAAGATGAAAGTAACACCGGCAATATAAACCATAAATCGAAATGGTTTTAGTAAAAAAACATCTTTAACACCCAGATGCTTACCTTCTTTTTTTAGCCGCCCATAAAGTTTTCTTTGCGAAACAGCTCTGTTTTGATGATATTCATTTAATAAGTTTTGCGCTTCCTCATAATCTTCATTATTAACAACCCAAAGCGCAGGCATTGATACCCCCCAGTTTCCAGAAGATGTTTCATAATATTCAAGCTCACTCACATTGAGAAGAGACCTAATTTCAATCGCCTCATCCTCTGGCACACCACGCAAGGAAAAAAGTAGCTTCGACATTAAAATCCAAATAATAAAGAAAAAAGCATTACAATTTACCACATATAGGAAGAAATCAACCTGATATAAAAAACAAAACAGGGCTATATCACACACAAAAATCTATTATTTAACATAGTTTTTTTAAAATTCGTTAAATACTTAAGGCTTATACAAGATAAATCAATAGCTTATATTCTGGCACTTTTCATGCTTTTAATCTAAATGGATTAAATTAATTATGGGAAAAAAGATGACAGAAAAAATAGCCTTACCGACTTCCAAACCTTCTATTGAAAAATCTAATCAAAATGGCTCCTTAGTATTAGGAGCGGGCCTTGCTGTTGCATCAATGATATTAGTCCCTGCAATAGCTATGCGCTTAGGGTTAGGGGCAAGCCTGACTGGAGCATTACGCATTGCTTTAATGAAAGCATCAAGCCATGCCACACATGGAGGAAAAGATGATTCTGGTGCTGCATCGGCAGGATTTAGTTGTCATTAGAATTGAATACCCCCAACTACTTTGGTAGTATTGTACGAAGGCATATTTTTAGAATATAGATATTAATGTAATGAGTGATAAAAAAGAAGCTTGTGATCTTTGTGGATTAGCTGTTGAGGTAAATGGCTTTAAATTAAAAACTCAGGATGGCGAAAAAAAATTCTGTTGCGAAGGCTGCAAAGGTATTTTTCAAATGTTACATGAAGATCAAGTTCTTACTGAGCCGACGGAAGATTCGTAATTAATTTTAAAGAGCATAATAAATGAAGCATTCACACGGAAATCATTCGATGAAGGGTATGGGAGCAATGGGTCATAGTCACCATGCTGGCCATACTATGGGGAAACAAATTATCAAAGGATCAATGGCTTCTGCATCTGTTCGATCAGGAGGAAAACTCATGGGAAAACTTGCAAAACATCCAGTACTTGTATTTGGCATAGGCGTTGTTGCTGGATATGTAATCTACAAATACCGAAAGGAAATTGTAAGTAATGTTGGTAAAGCAACTGACGCAAGCAAGGATTTTGTCTTGCAACAAAAAGAAAACCTGGAAGATATTGTTTCGGAAACTAAAGAAGAAAGTTGATTTTCTAAACATAAAGACTGCTTTATGTTATTAAATTTAGACGGGTAATTGAGATATATAGCCTATATACCTTATTACCCGTTTTGCTTTAGGGTATCTCTATATGATTATAGAGGAGAATAATTGAGAACTAAATCATTTCCAATCATCAATTTACATAGAGACGCCCTTTACATCCTTTTTTATTTTTCACCATGAGCATTCAGAAAAAAATTACCGTTAGATACCGAGAAGATGGTCATGTTCGCTTTGAAATACCTGACCAATTATGCGATGAATTAGCTGCAACAACACTCACTTCTAAAATCCTAAATTTAGAAGGTGTTTACAGAGTTAAACTTTTCAGAAAACAAAAAAAACTATCCATTAAATACAACGAAGTAGCTTGTGATTTTAAAAAGCTAGCAACTCAGCTTTTTCAACTTATTTCGGAACTTGAACGACAAGGTCAACTTATAGCCAATACCGTCCAAAAACCTCAACCACAAAGCCAGTGGATTGTTAAGTCAAAAATTAAAAACTGGAAAGCCACTCAGTGGGCAACAGAAAAATATAATGATGCAAAAGAAACAGTTCAAGCTGCAAAAACACTCACTAAACTTGGGTTAAAAAAACCAAAATCATTTATCAAGGATCCTGAGAAAGCACTGATTGATTTTCTTAACGATATTTTAGTTCTCTATTTAATTAAGTTACATTGGACCCGAATTACTCAAGAGTGGATACCTAGACCATGGGCTTTTAGATATCAATGGACAGCAGTTTTTTATCTTTTCTATTTATTGCTTCGTTCAAGAAGGCCTAAATAGCGAACGCTTTATTCTTTTATAATTTAACCATTTTTTTTGGCAAATTTTACTTTCAGAATTGCACTTATCTTTAATTTTATCAATGCAAGCCTAAAATCATGAACTCAGAAACAATAGACTACAAAAACTTTCGCCTTGCCCATCAATTAAAAAGGCGAATTCGTATTATTTCTCCAATTTTAAAAAAAGACCAAGAGCGCTGTTATATCTTAGAAATTCTGCTTAAAAAACGTCCAGAAATAAAGCGTATTCGATCAGTATCGTCTATAGGTTCAATTGTTGTAGAGTTTGACTCTGAAGATTTACCAAAAAAAAACTTATTAACATTATTAGATAATGTACTAAGTAATATTTCACTCAATAAAAATAAAGCAGCAAAAAAGCAGAAATTAAAATTTACTGGAAATGTTCAAGAAGTTGATCTAGCAATTCTTGGCATGACCTGCGCTTCATGTGCGTTACTGATTGAAATGGTACTTAGCAAAGACCCTAACATCAAATCTGCCAGTGTTAATTTTGCCACAGAGACTGTTACTGTTTTCGGGTCGCTCAGTAAACAACAAGTTAACGACAAAATAGAGTCTTTAGGCTACAACTCTATGCCAATGGACACTTTGTCGCAAAGAAAAAATATCACTTATAAAGAACAGAATAGAATCAACAAAGCTAAACGTCTTTTTATATGGTCTGGACTCCTCAGCGCACCTGTCATTTCATTGGCCATGTCAATGAACAAAAGCAAATGGTCTCATTGGGTTCAATTTATTTTAACAACTCCCGTTGTTTTTGGAGCTGGCAGACAGTTTTTCACCAAAGCCTGGAGACTAGCAAAACAAAAAACAGCCAATATGGATTCTCTAATTGCTCTTGGTGTTGGTTCAGCATATGGATATAGCTTGCCTGCATTATTTAGGCGTCAAA
>CAZZIX010000129.1:0-3871 GCA_964654345.1 uncultured Methylomarinum sp. | reverse complement strand
CATCAGATCATTGGGGGATGCGTCAATGGAAATGGCGTATTACATATTAAAGCAACAGCCATAGGTATGGACACGGTCTTAGCTGGCATTGTACATATGGTCGACCAGGCACAAGCAACAAAGTTACCCATTCAAAAACAAGTAGATAAAATTTCAGCCGTTTTTGTACCGGCTGTGATGGGAATATCTGGGTTAACTTTTGCAAGCTGGATGCTTATTGGCGCTCCATTTTCTACTGCATTTGGAAGCGCAATTACCGTCTTATTAATAGCTTGTCCTTGTGCGCTTGGTTTAGCCACCCCAGCAGCCATCATGGTTGGTACTGGTCAAGCTGCAAAAAAAGGTGTTTTTATTCGCAATGGCGAAAGTTTAGAGGTAGCGGCAAAATTAAATGCCATTGTTTTTGATAAAACAGGCACGATTACCGAAGGCAAACCCAAAGTAACAGATTTTTTTAAATTATCGCGCTTAAGCAAAAACAAGATCATTGCATTAGCCGCTTCTGCAGAAAATAACTCTGAGCATTTTTTAGCTAAAGCTGTTGTTGATTATGCAATGGAGCAATCTATTGATCAGCTAAAATGCAATCATTTTTACAGTGAAACAGGCCAAGGCATCGAAGCAGAAGTTAGTGGAAAAAAACTATTGCTAGGCAATAAATCCTGGATGGATAACCACGATATCAATGTAAATAAACTCTTGCACGAAGCTAATCTATTTTCTGAACAAGGAAAAACACCTGTTTTTATGGCTATAGATAATAAAGAAGCGGCTGTTTTTGGTATTGCTGATAAACCAAGGCAGGAGGCAGCAGAGTCTATTATCCGTTTAAACGAATTAGGCATTCAAACACTCATGGTAACTGGTGACACAGAAAAAACAGCACAATATATAGCAGCTAAAGTCGGGATAAAACAAGTTTTTTCAAATGCTAAACCTGATGAAAAGTTAGAAATTATTAGACAACTTCAAGAACAAGGCATCAAAGTAGGCATGATTGGCGATGGCATTAATGATGCACCGGCATTGGCAGCTGCTGATGTCGGTTTCGCAATAGGGTGTGGTACTGATGTTGCCATCGAATCAGCTGATTTAACGTTAGTACAAGGCGATATATCGAAGGTCACTGAGACCATTGAATTAAGTACCGATACAATCAATATCATTAAGCAAAACCTGTTTTGGGCATTTGGCTATAACATCGTCGCAATTCCAATAGCGGCATTAGGCAAGCTTAACCCTATGATTGCATCAGCAGCAATGGCATTAAGCTCCGTCTCTGTTATTGTTAACTCTTTAAGACTTAGTAAAAAGTAGGATATATGATGGATCATTCAATGCATGGTATGCATGAAATGGCGACGGCCACTGGCTTCGACTATACATTAGCCTTTATTGCTGGTTTTTTAGGCAGTGGACATTGTCTAGGTATGTGCGGAGCCTTAGTATCCGGTTATTTTATTAATTCGGGTAAAAACAAATCATACTTACCCTATTTTGCATACCAATTCACTCGAATCAGTGTTTATGTTGCAATAGGTCTATTAGCTGCATCAATTGGTGTAGTTATGGTTTCTAGCGGCATGTTTGGTAAATTACAAAGTATCTTGCAAATGATAATTGGAGGCATTGTCATTATACTTGCTCTCGGTATTTTAGGCTTAGTCCCATGGCAAGGTTCAATAAAATTATTGCCAATGAAATTATTACGTAAAGGTTATTCAAGTGCAAGAACCAAAGGCCCTGTGTACGGAGCAATGATTGCCGGATTTATGAACGGTCTAATGCCCTGTCCTTTAACTTTTGCCATGTATGTTCAGGCAACTTCTGCAACATCAGTTTTAGAAGGTGGAGCGTTAATGGTAGCCTTTGGAGCAGGCACTTTACCAACTATGTTATTTATTAGTTTTGCTTTTAATCGAATGGGGGCAAATATTCGTGGCCTTATGTTAAAACTAGCCGCTATTATAATGATTTTTATGGGGCTTAACACGATATACAAAGGCTTAACATTCTATGTAGAAGAAGATTTTAAACACCGAACATTCTTACATCTTCTAAAAGAAAAAGTAGATGACTGGATTTTATTGATGTATAAAACAATAGAATACATCAACATATTGATGAGCAATATCCAAGGTATGTAATGCAAAAAGCAGATGTAGCTGTATTAGCTAATGCAGTGCAGCAACTAGAATCGTCTAATTTGGCAACATCACTTAGTCATATGGTAGGTATGCCAATTGAAAAAGCAATGGCGGCTTTACCTGGTCATTGGTCTAATATCGTTTCCCGATTGACCAGAAAAGCCTTAGAAAAAGCCTTAGATACAGCACTTTATTCACTTAATAAAAAACCACTTAAGCCTAAAAATAAAATTCATACATTTCTGGTTGGATTCAGTGGTGCCGTTGGAGGTACATTTGGCATTACTGCTCTAGCAGTTGAATTACCTGTTTCAGCAACCATCATATTGCGATCTATTGCTGATATTGCACGAAGCTATGACGAAGACCTTGATGAACTAGACAGTAAAATAGCTTGTTTAACTGTTTTTGCCCTGAGTGGAGGGGGTAACTCCAAGCCCTCTACAAAATCTGAAGCTGCTGACACTAGCTATTATGCCGTTCGCTCATTCTTAACAAAAGCATTAGGAGACACTACAAACCATATCACAGTACATGGTCTTTCAAAGGAATCTGCGCCTATCATGGTTCAATTTATAAATGCAGTTTCTACTCGTTTCTCAATCCCAGTATCTGAAAAACTAGCAGCACAGTCCTTACCAATTATTGGAGCCGTTAGCGGCGCTTCAGTTAATTTTTTATTCATCAAACACTATCAAAAAATGGCAAAAGCACATTTTTCAATTCGCGCACTCGAAAGAATATACGGTAGCAAAACAGTAGAAAAAAGGTATAAAGATATTGTTAATGATAATTCTAAAAAAAATAAACCAAAGAATCAATCGGGTTCTTATTCTGACTTTTAATGAAGTACGCTTTTTCTATGTCTTATCGACTCATTTGAATTTCACACTAAAACAAAATAAGCTCTAAAAGCTATTTAATATGACAGTAAAACAACAAACTGACCAATTTACGATAACAAATCAATCTGAGCGACAGATTAAGATTATTGTACCTAGTTTATTTTGTAATAAAGAACGGGCTGCAATTTTACAGACCGTATTATTAATGCGAGATACAATTGAAGAAGTAAAAATAGATATTAAAAAAAATTCTGTCTTAATTGATTTCAACCCCGATATTCTTCAAAAAGAAAACTTATTAGATTTAATAGAAACCGTATTAAAAAATTTTTACCAAAAACCAAAAAATATTTTAAAAAACAATGAAATAGAACACTTTCAACAAGGAGATAAGGAGCAAGCAATTACTTTTAAAGTCAAAGGCATGAGTTGTAACTCCTGCGCCTTATTTTTAGAGATGGTACTAATAAGAAACCCAGAGATTATGCAGGCAAAAATTAATTACACACTAGAAACAGGAGTTGTAAAAGGCTTTTTAAATCAAGAAGAAATCATTCAGATAATTGAAAACAACGGCTTCCAAGCCTCTTCACTTAATACAGTCTCTTAAAAATATGTATCACAAATAACCCACCTTAGTATAGAATAACGAGAGAATACATAATGAGTGATAACCGTATAACTGAGCTAGAGATCAAAATAGCTTACCAAGAAGATCTATTACAATCTCTAAACACGATCGTAAGTAATCAACAATTACAAATAAATCGTATAGAAGAAACTTGTAAGTTTCTTAATAATCGCATAAAAAGTATAAGAGAGGTGGAAAGCATTAATCAAAGCAATGAGAAGCCACCACATTATTAAAATATTGTTATA
>CAZZIX010000128.1:5542-7199 GCA_964654345.1 uncultured Methylomarinum sp. | reverse complement strand
TTACCATCCTTCGCGATAAATCCTCAGCAACTCAGAAGCATTTTCTATTAATGGCTCCATTCCATGTTTGTTAAACCTTAAAGCATCTAATTCTGCTAAGCGATCAGGTATGATTTCTAGTTCGTTAAAATCAAACTGAATTAATGGTGTTACGTGGGAAGATCCTAAATAGGCTTTACCAGACTCGATAGTATTTGAAACAGGGTCATGAATGTCCGTTAACACAAAAATAGAGTCAAATAGTTCTTGAGCAGTTAATTCACTGGGATAATCATCAAAAAACTCTTCAGGTACTGGAGCAGAGTTAAAAGCAAAAGTCTCTAATTCTAAGGATGCTCCGATGGCCTGAGCCAATCCACCCCCAAGGGAATGACCTGTCACCGTTATTTTTCGATCTTGGTAACGGTCAGCTACGTCTTTGGCGAACTCAAAAGCATGATCAAATTGTTCATCTACTTTGCCTACTGCAAGAAGTGCGTCAGCAGCAAGATCCAAGAATTCTTCAGTTAAAGAGCAAGAAAAAATCTCATCTAATGGGCAAGCCTCAGTTCCACGAAAGGCTAAAGTTATGTCGCCAGTTTCTGAATTTTGATAAACCCCTGCTTGCATACCAGAATCTTTGTCTGCCTGCTCAATTAATTCCCAAACACCGACTAAGGTGTTATCAAAACTATAAACTGCATCGGCCAATTTTGCATAAGGTAGAGATCTGGCAAGTAAATTAACCCCTCTGCGTTCATCAGAATTTAATATTCCATAAGGCTTCCACGTTTCATTAGCTTCATAATTAGGGTTTAGGTAAACATCAGCAGTGGTTAATTCGAAGGTTTTAGTATCTGGCTGAAAAGTTAAGTTGGCGGTGTAACGTTCAGTTCCAAATGATTGAGGGACATCAACAGTTGGTAGAACTAAGACTCCTGTATTAGGTGCGTATTCAGGGCTTTTGTCTTCACCAGAACGATTGTCTGGCTCTGCACTGACTAATTTAAAAGAATTAGGTTTGTCTGGCGCGAGTGATTGTAGGGTTGCTTTAAAGATTTGGGTGCTAGTATTGTCCATCACCTTTATTTTTTCAAGACAGATTAGTCCAGACGACTCAATAAAGGTAACAGGTGCAGTTAAATCCATACATTCTTGTGGATGTGCCTGTACTATATGGGAGTAGCTAATTAAATGGGTGAATACTAAAATACACAGAGGTGCTCTTCTCACTTTATCATCAGGATTAAAGAATTGTTTTATTAGGTTTATGTTTTTCATTTTAGTGCCTTTGTAAAAAAAAACGAGTAAGTTCGTTGAACTGACCTGTTGACTGTAGTCTATGCTATAAATTCAAATAATTATCTAATTCTATTAGGCGTTCAGGTGTGCCAATATCAAGCCAGAAGCCGTTAAATTCCTCACCAGTTACTTTGTTTTGTGTCATAGCATTCCTCAATAATGGTGCAAGTTTAACTTTACCTGCTGGGGTATGGCTAAATAATACAGGGTTAAATAGACCTATTCCACTATAAGTTAAAGTAGGATTGCCATCTACAGTAGTGACTCCACTTGATGTTAAGTGAAAATCCCCTTCTGGATGATGTGCTGGATTAGGGATTAACACTAGATGGGCAAGATTAAATGATTTATTATGTAATTGAGAAAAATCATAGTT
>CAZZIX010000128.1:0-5442 GCA_964654345.1 uncultured Methylomarinum sp. | reverse complement strand
GATTTATTATCTCGTAAATGTAGGCGAGAAAAAATACCTATTGCTTTTAAATGTCTTTGCAAACCCATTAAATCAAACCAGTTCCTAAATATACCTATGTCATCAGAAAGTAAACCGGACTGGGTGATTTTATGAAAATAAAGAGCCATCCATTGGTAAACCTTCTGCTCTGGCCAGGCAATGTAACAATCGCGTAATAGAGAAACTAAGTCGTATGTTATAGGTCCGATAACAGCATCTTGAAAATCAATAACACCCAGAGAGTTATTGTTTAGAACCATTAAGTTCCTAGAGTGAAAATCACGGTGGACACAAACTTGTGGTTGTTCAATTGCGGATGATATTAAAACTCTATTTAACTCTTGTTTAATTTTCTCAGGTAATGATAAATTTAGATATTTCCCCAAAAACCAATCATAAAAAAGGGACAATTCCTGGCTTAATAGCGCTTCATCGTATAGAGGTAATTGGCTTGTTGTGATAGACGTTTTTGTTTGTAGCGTTTCTAGGTTATTAAAAGCACAAGAGTAAAAGTCTAAGGCGTTGGTGTTATTTAGTTTATCAAGTAGACAGGTGGACCCAAAATCTTCTAGTAATAAAAAACCTTGGGCAAGCTCTTGATGATAAATTTCAGGAACAGCAACACCTGATGCTTTAAAAAGTTTATCAATACGAATAAAAGGCTCAGTATTTTCTTTTTCAGGTGGAGCATCCATAACGATATGCCGTCCTTTTTTATGAATAACTCTGAAATAGCGCCTGAAACTAGCATCACTAGAGGCCGGTTCAAACTGAATAATATCCAATTGAAGAGTGTGAGTTAACCAATGTAGAATTGATAAGGCACGAGGATCGGTCGTTGACATGATAATTTGAAGACTTTAATTTAAAATGTAAGACTAAACTAAGGTAAAATAATAGACTATTTTATTCTATTATTGGTTTCTCAGCCAACTATACTGACACGGATTTATGTATCGCCAACTTTTTTGTATTTTTTTTCTATTTTCTTACCTTGGACTTGGCTTTGCAAATGATAATGATTGGAATTGTAAGAACCAGGGTAAAGAAGGTTGGACATGTGGGGATTTAACTGCACATAAAAATACTGAAAATTCTCCATCTCCTGTGCCCTCCAAGGCTAATAAAACAATTTCTGATTTAGAACAAAGCTCACAGAAAGCCCTCCCCATTTCAAATAAACCACCTCAGGTCGCATCCAAAAATTCAGGCTGGAATTGTTATACAGGAGGTGAAAATGGAACATGGAACTGTAGTTTAAAGGGAGCTGACCCGAAAGGTCAAACAAAATTTGTTGAAGATAAAACGGGTTCTTTTAGTTTGTTTTCTGATGCTTTTGATCTGAATCAGGAACAACAATTTAAAATGCTACAGTCAAATTTAAAATATGATCCGTGGGAAAACTGTAGCAATGCGTCGCGAGGAAAGTATCAATATGTTCAAGGAGAAGACACTAGAGATACTGTCCCGATGAATGTGACTGCTGATTATACTGAAGTATTTGATAAAGAAATTACCAGTTTTTTTGGAAATGTTGAAATTGTTCGTGCTGACCAGAAAGTCTCATCCGATAGCGCAAGTTATGACACTGTTTCGGAAACAATGGATGCTCAGGGTCAGGTTCTTTATTCTGAAAATGAGATTTCTTTATTTAGTGATACCGTTTTATTAAATTTAAAATCTAACGAAGCCCGTTTAAGAGATGCCATTTTTATCTCTCCGTCTGGCCCCATTCGAGGATCTGCGGATGTGGTTTATCGTGATAATAAATATTTGTCTCGTTACAAAAATGCAGCATTTACCAGTTGTCGTCCTGGAAATCAGGATTGGGTCTTGCATACCGATAGATTAAAAATGAACAAACAAACTGGAAAAGGGTCAGCTAAACATGCTTGGTTAGAATTTAAAAGTGTTCCTCTTTTGTATACTCCTTATATTTCTTTTCCTATCGACGACAGACGCACAACTGGGATACTAGCACCTTCATTTGGTAGTGCGGATGAAAATGGATTTGATATTTCACTTCCTTACTATTGGAACATAGCACCAAACTACGATTTATTGTTGAGACCAAGATATATGTCAAAACGAGGCGTTATGATAGGGGCGGAATTCCGCTATTTAACAGAGAAGACAAATGGTTTAATAGGGTTAGAATATTTGCCTTATGATATTTTAGAGCAAAAGCAACGATATTCAGGAACATTTAAGAATCGTACCGTTTTTACACCCAGTTTAGATAGTAATATTGATTTAAATTATGTGTCTGATGATGAATACTTTGATGAATTGAATAATGCGTTGGGTATGTCGAATGATCGGTTTTTACAAAGCCAGGCAAACCTTAATTATCGTCGAGAAGGTGTTTTTTTTACAACACATTTTGAATCCTATCAAACGATAGATAAAAATGTGGTAAACCGTGATAAGCCCTATCAAAAATTACCACAAGTTCTATTAAATTTCGATCATTCTTTTGAGGATTGGCCTGTTGATATTGCACTGGATAATGAGTATGTTAATTTCCATAGAAATGGTCGTGTGAGTGGGCATAGAATAAATGTAAAACCTTCTATTGCTATTCCTATCAAAACCGCTGGATACTTTTTTAAACCTAAGTTTTCTTGGCAGCATTCTGAATATTTTTTAAATAATCAAATTAATGGAAGGTCGAGTAGCATCAGCCGTTCCTTGCCGATTTTTTCTGCTGATAGTGGTTTGATTTTTGAGCGAGATATTGAGTTTGAAAATTCAAGTTATTTAAATACCTTAGAACCAAGATTATTTTATTTATACATCCCCAATAAGAATCAAGACGATATTCCTGTTTTTGATTCCTCACTTTATGATTTTAGTTTTAGTAGTTTGTTTAGAGAAAACCGTTTCAGTGGAAATGATAGAGTCCAGGATGCTAATCAAATAACGGCGGCTTTAACCTCTAGGTTAATTGACTCAAAAACAGGGCAAGAACGTTTAAAATTTAGCCTGGGTGAAATTTTCTATTTTAAGGATAGAGAAGTGGTGATAAAAGGAGTACCGGAAAGGCAAAGTTTTTCTAATCCTATCGCCGCGCTGAGTGGCCAGTTAACCAAACAATTATCTTTTTCATCAGATATACATTGGGATCTTGAGGAAGATGATATTGCTCGGGGGCATGTTCAGTTAACTTATAGAAACCAACCCAATCAAATTTTCAATTTAGGCTATCGTTATAGAGGAGAAGATCAGCAGAGTGCAATTAAAAGTATTAGTCGAATAGATACTTCAATTCGTTGGCCAATACTTGATAATTGGTATGGTGTAGGGCGTTTGCAATATTCATTTAAATATCAATCTACTACTGAAAGCTTTGTTGGTTTAGAAAAAGATAGTTGCTGCTGGCGTTTTCGAATTATATGGAGAAGATTTGCTAATACGCTGAAGGACTCATTAACGGATGATTTTGTATTAGATGAAAATAATGAAATTGAAATGGATGAGGGAATTTTTGTGCAAATGGAATTAAAAGGATTGACCAGTTTCGGTGATAAAGTTGATGAATTCTTAGAAAAAAATCTAAGTGGTTATCAGAGTCAAGACTAAGTCAGTAAAGGTCAGTTTATGACTGATTGGTGTTATATTTTAGTTAGATACTGTTCTTTAAGCGGTTGTAGTGGATCAAAATACAAGTCAGGATTGAAAAGTGATTGAATCCTTGCTTTAACAGAGAAATAAAAAAAGATGATGAAGTTTTCAAGTTTAATTATATGTGCATTATTAGCTAGTCCAATTGTGAAAGCAGAGCTTTTAGGACGTATAGTTGCTGTTGTTGAAGATGATATTGTATTAGAACAGGAATTATCAGCTCAGGTTGAAAGTATTACCAAAAACCTTAAAGCTAATAAAGTGATGGTTCCTCCTATTTTTATTCTAAGAAAGCAAGTTTTAGAACGTATCATTATTGATAAGTTACAACGACAACTGGCTGAAAAATCAGGTATTCGAGTGAGTAATGAAATGTTAAGGAGTTCGACTCAAGATATTGCCAGAAGAAATGGTTTAACGATTGATGAATTTCGTAAAGAACTAGAAAGCCAAGAAATGAGTTTTCAGCAATTTCAAGAAGACATCAAAAAAGAAATTATCATTAATCAATTAAGAGCTAGAGAAATTGGAACACGTATTAAAGTTACCGATCGAGAGGTCAGTCATTATTTAGAAACACAGGGAGAAATTGGAGAAGAAAAAATACAGTTTCATCTTGGTCATATTTTAATTTCGGTGCCTGAAGCAGCTTCGGCTTCAGTTATTAGTAAAGCTCGTGAAAAAGCAAAGAGTGTACGAGCTGAGCTACTACTAGACGGAGCTGATTTTCAACAGACAGCCGTTGCTTATTCTGATGGTAATAGTGCGCTAAAAGGTGGGGATTTAGGTTGGCGAACTATAGGTGGGATACCGACTTTATTTGTTGATACCGTAACAAAAATGGATAAGGGAGAGGTTGCGGAACTGATTCGTAGTCCTAGTGGATTTCATGTGATTAAACTTTTAGATTTAAAAGGTCTAGAAAAACATATAGTTACTAAAACAAATGCGCGACATATCTTGATTAAAACTAACGAATTAATTGATGATGAAGAAGCTAAAAAAAGATTGCTAGCATTAAAAGATAGAATTACAGATGGTGATGATTTTGCAATGCTAGCACGATCAAACTCTGATGATAAAGGTTCAGCTTTAAATGGTGGAGATTTAGGTTTGGTTGGTTCTGGAGATTTAGTTCCTCCTTTTGAAGCAGCGATGAATCAATTAGGAATAAATGAAATTAGTGACCCGGTACAAACTCAGTTTGGTTGGCATATTATTCAAGTTTTGAAACGCCAGGAAAAGGATGACAGTGTTGAGCATAAAAAAAATAGAGTAAGGGAAGAAATTCGTAAACGAAAAATAGAAGAAGAGACAGAGCTATGGCTACGTCGACTGAGAGACGAAGCATTTGTAGATATTAAGCAGGATAGGTTGTAATTGCTCTATGGGACAAAATTACAATAATGAAAGTATGTTGAAGAATAGCATAGAGGGGCTGCTTACGCATGTAGACCTGAGTCTACATCAAAACTTAATAAAATGTTTATCAACAGAATTAGGGGTTAGTATTTTAGAATGTGCTGCGGCAATAAGTTTGCTAAATCAGCCAGACTTTTATTCGAAAAAAAATAATGGAAGCAGAGATGTGGATAAAGTAAAAACTAATTTATCTCTTCCTGTTTTACCAAAGCAGCGGGTCGTTAGGTATCGACTAGACATAGGTTTAATTAATAAAGTACAAGTAGATGAAATTAAAACTATTTTGGTTGAAGTGTCAGGTGTAGACAAGAAGAAAATATCAAAAGTGGATATACGCAATCATTACACAATAGTTGATTTGCCGGAAGGGATGGC
>CAZZIX010000127.1:0-7206 GCA_964654345.1 uncultured Methylomarinum sp. | reverse complement strand
ATTTTCAGAGTCATTCAAGAAAGCCTGACTAATATTATCCGTCATGCTAATGCCAGCCACGTTACAATAAATATTGAAATAAAAACTAACCCCGATGCACTTGATTTATCAATAACAGATGACGGTCAAGGGTGTAACCTAGATAAGATGACTTCTGGTTTTGGATTGCTTGGAATGGAAGAAAGAATAAAACTATTAGGCGGAAGCTTTAAAATACAATCTCAAGTGAATCAAGGTACGCAAATTTACGCTCAACTTCCTTTATCCTAAATAAATCTGTTGAATCATGGTTTCTAGCGCAACTTATTTTTTTAGGATTATGACTCGTAAAATAAAAGTTCTTTTAGTTGATGACCATGCTGTAGTAAGAGCAGGTTTTAAACTTTTACTTGCAACATCCCTTAATATTGAAGTGATTGCAGAAGCAGATCGTGGAGAACAGGCGATTTGTTTATTCCAACAATATCAGCCTGATATTATTGTGCTGGATTTATCTATGCCTGGTATAGGGGGGCTGGAAACAATTAAACGCATCGTTCAGCGTGATAAAAATGCTAATATTTTAGTGTTTAGTGTTCATGATGAGCCAGTTTATATTAATCGCGCTCTTAATATGGGGGCAAAGGGTTATATCACTAAAAATAGCGCGCCTGAAATATTGCCAGAGGCGATTCAATGTATTTACAAAGGACTACCTTATATTGAACAAGGCTTACTTAAAGAAGCAGACCACCAGCCATCAGACCATGATTACCAGAATATAATACAAACATTTTCTGCACGGGAGTTTGATATTTTTAGATTACTAGCCAAAGGTTTAACCGCGCATAAAATAGCCGCAGAATTATGTTTAGGTTATAAAACGGTAGCAAATTATGCGACTCAAATTAAGAAAAAGTTGCATGTTTCCAGTATGACAGAATTGGCCCATGTTGCCGTTATGCTAGGGATAATGAAACATTAAAAATTAATCTGTTACATTAGTTTTTTGTGTGAAAATTAGAGTAAATTCATCATAACCAGACTTTTTCAACTCTTCTACAGGTATAAATCGTAAAGATGCCGAATTTATGCAATATCGTAGACCTGTTGGCTTAGGCCCATCTTTAAATAAGTGACCCAGATGAGAGTTACCATATTTACTACGAACTTCAGTCCGAGGATAAAGTAGTAAATAATCAGTTTTTTCAACAATATGATCTGATTTTATCGGTTGGGTAAAACTAGGCCAGCCAGTACCCGATTTAAACTTATCTGAAGACGAAAATAAAGGCTCTCCACTGACTATATCTACATAGATGCCTTGCCGTTTTTCATCCCAATAAGTGTTATCAAATGCTTTTTCTGTTGCATCTTGTTGAGTCACATTGTATTGCAAAGATGATAACTGTTTGCGTATTTTTTCATCAGTAGGCTTTATATATTTTTTTGTGTATTTTGTAGGTAATTCTAGTTCTTCACCCCAAATTTTAGCCAAGTATTGGTCGCGCCCAGATCGGTAACGATAAAATTTATACTTAACAGGGTGGGTCTTGTAATAATCCTGATGATAATCTTCAGCAGGATAAAAGTTTTTTAAAGGTATAATTTCTGTGACAATTTCTTTGCCATAACGACCTGATTTTTGTAATTGTTGCTTAGATAACTTCGCATCTTTTTGTTGTTGATCATTATGATAAAAAATTACAGAACGGTAGTGTTTTCCACGATCAACAAATTGACCGTCAGCATCAGTGGGATCAATTTGACGCCAGAAGGCTTGTAATAAATCATTATAGTCAATGATTTTTGGGTCAAAATAAACTTGTACACTCTCTACATGGCCCGTCGTACCTGAAGAAACTTGTTCATATGTCGGGTTTTCTACGTGTCCATCACTATAGCCTGAAATAACTTTAGAAACACCAGAGACTTTTTCAAAATCCGATTCTGTACACCAAAAGCAGCCGCCAGCAAAAGTTGCTATTGATAATTCAGAATTGGAAATTGTTGCTTTATCAGGATTTGATTCGACACAGCCGGTCAATGTTATTATCCCAATTAATAATAAAGTTTTAATGCTCATTTTCCTACTCCTAATCAAGATAAATATAATTTATTAGGCCATTTTTTTTAGATAAAGTTCGAAAAACTAGTTTCCAGAAACTAACTTCACTTCAAATAAAGTTCCCTTAACATCAACCACCTCAACCTGTTGATCTATTGAGCAGTCTTCCCCTAGAACCGTCCAGATTGAATCATCAGCCTTTATCTTTCCACGCCCATTTTTAATGGGCTCAATCAAAGAAAAGGTTCTACCAATATACTGAGCTCCACGTTTATTGAGTAAGGGGTGGTCTGTTTCAGTGTTATTTTTAAAACCATATTGCCGCCAAATAAGGATTGAAGTGATAGATAAAATAGCATAAATAATTAGCTGAATTTCAAGACTGGTAGAAGGAAATAAAAATAAAACTGTTCCTACAATCAGCCCTGCTACAGATAGCCATAAAAAAAAGAAACCGGGTGCCAGTATTTCTATGCCTAATAAAAATACTGCTAACACCCACCAATACCAAAATACAATCTCTAACTCAGCCATTTTTTATCCCTTTTTAGACATTGCTTCTTTTGCCAGTTCACTAATGCCGCCTAAGGCACCAATAACGCTGCTGGCTTCTAAAGGCATAAGAACTAACTTACTATTATCTGCTGTTGCAATTTCTTTTAAGGATTCAACATATTTTTGGGCGACAAAATAATTGATTGCTTGTACACTCCCATTCTCTATTGCCTCTGAAACTACCCTAGTTGCTGTTGCTTCTGCTTCTGCCAAACGTTCTCTAGCTTCTGCATCTCTATAAGCGGCTTCTTTACGTCCTTCTGCATCAAGAATAGCCCCTTGTTTTTCACCTTCAGCACGTAAAATTTCTGCTTGCCTTAAGCCTTCCGCTTCAAGAATGGAGGCTCTTTTTTCTCGTTCAGCCTTCATTTGTCTCGCCATTGCATCCACTAGATCTCTTGGTGGGGCAATGTCTTTAATCTCAATTCTTGTCACTTTAAGCCCCCAAGGACTGGTTGCATCATCAACAACATTTAATAATCTAGCATTAATTTCATCTCTTTTTGATAAAAGTTCATCCAGATCCATTGACCCCATGACGGTTCGGATATTAGTCATGACTAGATTAAGTACGGCTATTTCAAGTTGATTAACTTCATAAGAAGCTTTAGCAGCATCCATAATCTGGAAAAACACCACACCATCCACGGTTACCATGGCATTGTCTTTGGTAATAATTTCTTGAGAAGGGACGTCTCTAACCTGCTCCATCATATTAAGTTTATTACCAATCTTATCTATAATTGGCATAATAATATTTAAACCGGGTGTTAATGTGTTGGTATAACGACCAAAACGCTCAACAGTATATTCCGTACCCTGAGGAACAGATTTCACACTCATAAATACCAATAAAATGGCAAAACCTAAAATAACTAACGCAAAAGTACCCATAATAATTTTCCTTTTTTGTTGTAAAAAAACGATATGCTCATAATAATGTATATTATGTGTTAATTAAAAGAAATAACGGAAAATAATAATGATAATTTTATCGATTAACCTATTGATTTTATCTATAGGTCTTCTGATAGTAGGGTTGATTAAACCAGGCTGGATTTTATTTTGGATGGAAAAACCAGGCAGAATGCCGATAATTATTTTAACATCAGTTTTGTTTATGGTTGCGGTGGTTATGTTTACTGAGGCTAACCTTGAGAATGAGAATGCAAAAAAAGCACCACCAGCTACTCAAGTAAAAGAAGTTTCAGAAACACCCGTACCGGCAAGTGACGATAAAACAAAAACTATTAAAGAAGTAAAATAATTTTTTTAGTGTTAAAGGAATGTTTTTTGTAGGTTGGGCTAACGGTTTTATCGTTAACCCAACATTTTTGCAAAAGTGGCGTTGGGTTGCCAAAGAGACGGCAGCCCAACCTACAATATTTTTATTTACTTCCTCAATCGTTGCGTAGCTTGCTATGCACCTCTTGAGATAGCTTGGTCAGAATCAAAAAATCTTCGCAATCTTGGTCATTTTATTCCATCAAACTGCCTTAATACGAACATAAATCCTGCGCAAAAATGTACAAGTTTCTATATGCCCGCACTAAACCCGGCTTCTTTAATCCCTGCAACAGCACTACGTTCATCTTGATCAGAAATATCGCCACTGATACCGACTGCACCAAGAATATTATTATCTTCATCTCTAATCAACACACCACCTGGAACAGGCATAACCTTTCCTCTGGCAATATCAACCAAAGCGTTCATAAAGGCAGGACGCTGTTCAGCCATAACGGCTAAACTACGAGAAGACATCCCCATATTCACTGCGCCCCAAGCTTTTGCTATCGCAATATCATATTTTAGTGGTGTTGCACCGTCTTCTCTTTGCATGGCTTTTATTGAACCATTTTCATCTAGCACCACAACTGTTAAGGGTTTGCAGTTAAGTCTGCGCGCTGTTGTTAAAGCACCATGAATGATTTGATTTGATTTTTTTAGTGTTAATACAGACATTATATACTCAGTCGTTTTTTATAATAGTATAGCGAGAACAAAGATTAACTGTTAATTATAGCTCTAAAACAGACTTTATGTAGGGCCATATTTTTTTAGCGATTATCGGCTGGGCTTTTTCGTTTGGATGCAATCCATCACTGATCATCATTTCTTTTGCCAAAGCAACATCTTTCAAGATAAAAGGAACGAGAGGAATATTCATTTCTTTGGCTAAATCAGGATAAACATTGTAAAACATGTCTACGTAACGTTTGCCATAATTTGGCGGAATCCGCATACCCAACAATAAAACCTTCGCTCCAGCTTGTTGTGAGCGAGTAATTATTTCGGCAAGGTTATTTTTCATTTTTTTTGGTGACAATCCTTGAAGACCATCATTTGCACCTAATTCCAGCAAAACCAGCTCTGGTTTGTGTTGAGCTAATGCTTTATCAATACGCGCAAGCCCACCTGCTGAGGTATCACCAGAAATGCTTTCATTAAAAAAAGTATAAGTTTTATTTTCTTGATCAAGCTTTTGCTGTAATAATGCAACCCAGCCTTTTTTAATATCTATTTTATAAGCGGCACTTAAGCTATCACCTAATACAACGATAGATTTAGCAAATATTGTCGTTGAATAGAGTGAAACGACCAACACCAAACAAATTTTTAACATGTTAAAGACTCACTTAAATATTATTGAAACAGAAAACCTAGGTAAAACAGTGCTTACTTCTGATGGATCATTAGATATTCTGTCATTGGTAACGCTAACAATCAAATCGGGAGAAAGTTTAGCCATTGTTGGCGCATCAGGATCAGGGAAATCTACCTTACTTAGCCTATTGGCAGGATTAGATACGCCAACACAGGGAAGCATTATTTTAAAAGGACAAAATTTAACCAGTATGGATGAAGATGGTAGAGCCGAAATAAGAAATCAGTCTGTTGGCTTTGTTTTTCAGTCATTTCAATTATTGCCTGGATTAACCGCATTAGAAAACGTGATGTTGCCATTAGAGTTAAGAGGGGAAAAAAGGGCAAAAGAAATGGCGGCTAACCTGTTACATAGAGTGGGATTAAGCCACCGTTTAACCCATACACCGTTAAAACTCTCTGGCGGCGAACAACAAAGAGTTGCCTTGGCGCGTGCGTTTGTAACCGAACCTGCTATTCTTTTTGCCGATGAGCCAACAGGTAATCTGGACAGTAAAACCGGTGAACATATTATTGAATTGTTATTTGAATTGAATCAAGAAAAACAAACAACCCTGATTTTAGTGACGCATGATAATGCCTTGGCAACACGATGCCAGCGTACTATTAAACTTGAAGCAGGGCGTATGACATGAGTCGCTCACTTTTAGCTCTAAAATTATTGATACGTGATGGTCGAAGTGGTGAACTGACCATTTTAGTGTTGGCTTTGATTATTGCAGTGACCAGTTCCACCGCTATCAGTTTATTTGCAGATCGTTTGCATCGAACTATGAGTACACAGGCGGCTGAATTTTTAGCCGCTGATTTAGTTATCACCAGCCCAGCCTTAATTCCAGAACTTTGGACAAAAGAAGCGAGTAAACTTAAGTTAAATCACGCCAGAACAGCAGAGTTTTCAACAGTGCTAATGGAAAATGATGAAATATTACTTGCAGGTATTAAAGCTGTTAGCGATCACTACCCTTTAAGAGGCAATTTAAAATCTACGCTTTCTGATTATACCGAAGAAAAAGTATCACATAAAGGACCAAACCAAGGGGAAGCGTGGACAGATAAAAGGGTTTTATCTGCACTAAAATTAAAATTAGGCGATAGCTTAATTGTGGGTGAAAAGGCTTTAATTATTAGTCAAATTATTACTTACGAACCCGACAAAAGAGGAGATCTTTACAGTTTATCGCCTCGGGTGATGATTAATGACGCAGATTTGGATGCAACGCAAGTGTTAAAGCCAGGTAGTCATGTACATTATTTTTTTCAGTTTAGTGGCGAAGCTGAACAAATAACTCAATATCGTCAATGGGTAAAGCCTCAAATACTGGTCTCTCAACGAATAATGGATATACATGAGGATCGCCCAGAGCTAGGGACTGCTTTAAGTCGGGCAGAACGATATTTGGGATTATCCAGCATTATTGTAATTTTAATTGCAGGTGTGGCTATTGCCATGTCTACACGGCGATATAGTGAACGTCACTTTAATGCAACGGCTATTTTGCGCTGCTTAGGTTGTAAACAAAATGAGATTCTGTGGCTTTATTTTTTTCAATTTTTAATTTTAGGTATTATTGCCAGTGCCTTAGGAACACTTATCGGATGGTTTGCTCAAGAAGCGTTATTCCATTTATTAAGAGATTTATTGCCTGCTAAAGTTTCTGCACCGAGTTTTATTTCAGTTTTTATAGGTTTTCTTACGGGGCTAGCTATTTTATTTGGATTTGCCTTACCTCCTCTGTTGCGATTGAAAAAAGTATCGCCTTTGCGTGTATTACGAAGGGAATTAGAACCTCTGCCCACCAGTGCCTGGCTGGTTTATAGTTTGGCATTGTCACTGATTAGCATTTTAATTTGGCAATATACGCAGGATCTTAAAATGACAATAACAATCATCGGGGGTGGCTTAATTATCACCTTTGTTTTTGGCCTAATACTTT
>CAZZIX010000126.1:0-7277 GCA_964654345.1 uncultured Methylomarinum sp. | reverse complement strand
TTGAGAAGGTTTCTTAGGTTTTGATCCTAAATAATTCTGTGTAACTGCCGAGTGGTAGGTTGGGTTAGCTTATCTAGCGTAGCGCGATAACGTAACCCAACATTTCACAGAGATGGTGGGTTACGTTTTTTCGCTATGCTCAAAAATCTAACCCACCCTACCTTTAATTTATTGAAAATAAAGTTAAAATTTATAAATTAAGGTATCAAAGATTTTTCTAATATAACCCATATCTCTCTTTTAACTCCCAAGCCCTTTTGCAGGCTGATTGCGAGCGGTCATAACTGGGTCTAAACCTTTTTACAGTATTGTTTTCGTTACATTTTTCACTGTAATATTGATACTCAGCTTCTATTTTTTTACGTTCCCGAAGTTCATCAGCTACAATTTTTATATCCGCCAGTTGGCTACTGGTTAAAACCGTTAATAAGATTAATGTGTTCATTTAGTTAAAGTACCTTACTGTATTATATTTCGCATGGTCGCGGCTCACTGCCATTAACTTGAAAATTCAGTTGGGTCACGATTTCTAGCACAAAATACTGGTTCCACAGAACTTCCAAAAAATGTCCGCTTAACCAATGCTATTGCAAAATATTTCAACGAAGAGATTGAGTATTTTGGCCTCAATATTTCCATTTATCAATTAATAGACGCACCCTATACTCCAAATTTTACACACCATCCATGGCAAACAGACTGAGCAGTGCTTTATCAAACTGAGACCATTGCTGTTCATTTTGAGGTAAACCAAAACGTAAGCTAGAAGGCTGGTCAAATAATCGAGTTAAAATTCCTTGTTCAGCTAAAGCTTGATGAATTTCCTTTGCTTCTGGTGTTTTAAGCCAAACAAATAAATCTGTTTGTCCATCAGGTTTTAAGCCATATTTTGTCAATAAAAAAGCCAGCCTGGAAGATTGTTTTTTTAAATCGTACCGAGTTTGTTGTTGCCATTGGTTATCAATTAACGCGGCAGTTGCAACATAACGACTTGGGTTACTAATAGCCCAAGGACCTAAAGCTTCGTTTATTCTTGTTAAAAATTTTTCTTGTCCAACAACAAATCCGCAACGTATACCTGCCAGCCCAAAAAACTTTCCTACTGATCTTAAAATAATTAGGCCATCTCTCGCAGGATAACTACAAAGACTTTCTTCAGGCGTGGTGTCTATAAATGCTTCATCAACAATAAGCCAACCATTACGCCGCTGTAATTTTTTATGCCAATTAAGCAATTGATCCTTACTAAACCGTTGTGCAGTCGGGTTATTCGGATTAATTAAAATTAAAACATCTAATAAGTCTAACTGATCACCTATGGTTTCTTCCGATAGCTCAACTATATCATGGCCTGCTTTTTTCCAGCTATATCCATGTTCTGCATAAGCAAGCGATAAGACACCTACTTTTGATTTAGATCGTAACTGAGGTAATATTTGAATTGCTGCTTGAGAGCCTGCCACAGCCAGGATTGATTGGCATTGATAATAATCCTTTGCAGCTAGAATTAGACCGTCTGCTGACTCAGGCAAGCGTTGCCAACATGCTAATGGAATGTTAGGAATTGGCCAGCCATTTGGGTTTATCCCTGTCGAAAGATCTATCCACTGTCCAACAGGTATAATATATTTTTTAGCTGCATTTATTAAATGTCCTCCATGCTCAAGCAAAATTCACACCTAAAAAATCTATCATAAGCAAGATAAAAACCCATAAAAAAAGACTCTGGGTTATTAATGAATTAGCTCTATTAATATCATTAATACCCGTTATTTTTTTTGTTCCAAACAAAATCTTATTTTTTAGCTTGCCATGATACCAGGCAGGCCCACCTAGTTGAATATCAAGCGCACCTGCTCCCGCAGTCATAACAGGACCCGCATTAGGACTATCCAGTAACTGTGCTTGTTTTTTCCAGCACCTAAGTGCCACCCTTGTCTTTCCTATCAGAGCATAACTTAACGCTGTAAGACGTGCAGGCATCCAGTTTAAAATATCATCAAAACGAGCGGCTGCCCATCCAAAATGAATAAATCGCTGATTTTTATAGCCCCACATTGCATCTAGTGTATTACTTAACCTATATAAAATAGCACCTGTTGGTCCGGCTACGATAAACCAAAAAATAGGTGCAAAAATTGCATCTGCACCATTTTCGAGGATTGATTCAATTGTAGCTTTACAAATATCCGTCATCGTCATTTTTTCGGTTTCCCGACTAACAATCATCGCTACTTTTTTTTTTGCCAATTCTAGATCATCAGTTTCAAGCGTCTGTAAAACAAGGTTGCTATGTTGTTTTAAACTTTTGGCTGCGATACAAAAATATAAAACGATAGGTGATAAAAATAATGAAAAAACTTCCCATTGATTTAGAAAATAAATAAAAAAAACAAAAGGGAACAACAAGGAGGTTAAGGCAATTAATCCCATTATGTTTTGCTGTACAGCAGTATGATTTGGGTTACGGAATATTATCTCAACTCTATTAGCTAGGCAACCATAGCCCACCAAGGGGTGGTATTTTTTAGGTTCACCTATGAAAAAATCAATCAGAATAGCTAGAACAATCGTCAGACTCATCTTTATTAATGCACGTATGAAACCATTTTTTCTGTAATTTTTTCTGCTATTAAGGGTTTATAAAAATAATATCCTTGAAAAATCTTACAGCCTTTTTCAGTCAAAAACTGGACTTGTTCCTTATTTTCCACTCCTTCAGCAATAACTTCCATACCAAGAATATGTGCCATAGTTATAATAGTTTCAATGATGGTTTCGTCATTAGGGTCTAAAAAAATATCTCGCACAAATGATTGATCAATTTTAAGTTGATCTAATGGTAAAGTTTTAAGGGAAGATAATGATGAATAGCCAGTGCCAAAATCATCAATTGAGAACCTGATACCCATTTTTTTAAGTGTATGCATTTTCTTCACCGTATCCTTTATGTCTTCAATCACAACCCCCTCTGTTACTTCCAGCCCAAGGCGTTTAGGATCTATACCCGTTTGTTCGACTACATGTTGTAATTGATTCACAAAATCTGTCATACGAAACTGATGAGGACTGACATTGACTGCCATATGAAATTCCATATCTTGATAAATTTTCTCCCATTCTTTTAATTGCTGACAAGCTGTCATTAAAACCCATTCCCCTATCTGCAAAATTATTCGGCTATCCTCGGCAACCGCAATAAATTCTTCTGGCAAAATCGTTCCACGACTTGGGTGCTTCCAGCGTAACAAGGCTTCTACACCAATAATATTACCATCTAGGTTAACTTGAGGCTGATACAGCAAGAAAAATTCACCTCGCAACAATGCCAAGCGCAGACCTTTTTCTAATAAAAGTAGCGTGTTGGCCGCTATTTGCATTGTTGGCTCAAAGAAACGAATACAATTTCGACCGGCTTCTTTCGCCCTATACATTGCCGTATCCGCCTGTATCAGAAGGTCAACAGCATTATAATTTTCTGCTAAAAACAAACTAATTCCAATACTTGATGTTATAAATAACTCATGCTGATCAATGACTATAATTTCACTCAGCGCTTTTTGTATTTTTTCTGCAACCAACTGAGCCAAGTTTCCTGCTGTATCCGTATTTCTATCAATTTCTTTAAGCAAGACTACAAATTCATCACCTCCAAAACGCGAAACGGTATCTTCTCCTCGTATTTGATCTTTTATCCGATTGCCAATTTCTATTAATAATTCATCCCCTACCGCATGACCCAGAGAATCATTAATTGTTTTAAAATTATCTAGATCCATATATAGGATTGCAGCAGAACCCAAATGACGTTCCGCAACAGCAATTTCTTCATTTAATCGATCTAAAAATAAACGACGGTTTGGCAACCCCGTTAACACATCAAAATAAGCAAGTTGCTCTATTTCTGCCTGAGCTTTTCTTCTTTCACTTAAATCAATATCAATACAATATATCTCAGGTTTGCCTTGAGCATTGTTCAATATAATCTGGTTTGAGAATACAGGAATTCTGGAGCCATTTTTATGCTGTAGTTCATGTTCAGAGGTAGGAATAGGCTTATCTTTTTTAATCCATTGATCAAATGCGGGTAAAATCTGATCTGACCGCTCTTCTGGAACAATCAAATTTTCAATTTTTATCCCCAAGGCTTCTTCTTTGCTATATCCATAAAGTTTCTCACTGGCTAAATTCCAAAAGATAACTTTTCGATCACTGTCATACCCTTGAACCGCAATATTAGGTATTTTTTCAAATAGTTGTCTAAAGCGTTTTTCACTTTCAGCTAAAGCAGCTTCATTCTGTTTTCGTTCAGAAATATCTATAATACTGATTCGGATAAGCTTTCCATCCGCTGAAGGTAATTTCACTATGCGTATTTCACAAGGAAAAATCTTACCCTGGGCATTCTTATGCAACCATTCCAAGGTATTTTGCCCTCCATGATCTATTTCTTTGATGCGTTCTCCCACAACATCGACTGTTTTTCTTCCGTCAGATTGGAAGAGGGGGCTAATTTCAACTAAGCTACATTTCAAAAAGTCTTCTCGGCTCATAGAAAATAGATCAAGCGTATTTTGATTAGCATCTACGAACCGCATCGTGTTCTGATCAAAGATCGTCAAAGCTTCTGGTGCAAAATCTATTAAAGTTCTGTAGCGATGGTTAGTAATTCGTAACTCCTCTTCTTCTCTCTTTCGTTTTGTAATATCTCGATCTACTCCCCGATAACCTAAAAGTTTATTATTAAAATCAAAATACGGGACACTATTTGTCTCTAAGACAACCTGATAACCTTCTTTATGAAGCGTGATGTTTTCCATATTAGATAAGGTTCGATGAGTAACAATATCAACAGCACATTCTTCTCCCTGAACTCTTGCAGCCTCTTCATCAGACATTAAGTCAAAAGGAGTTTTACCGATTAACTCTTCAGGTCTATATCCGAGTATTTGAAAGCAATGTGGACTTACATAGGTATATCGTCCATTTGAGTCTACTTCCCATATCCAATCAGAACTACTTTCAACAAGGTTTCTGAAACGTACTTCACTTTCAGCTAAAGCTGACTGTAAAGTATATTCTGCAGTCACATCACGAAAAACCAGCACTACACCATTTATTTTCCCTGTTGTATCAATTATAGGTGCTGCACTGTCTGCAATTTGATACTCAGAACCATCTCGAGCAATAAGAGCCGTATGTTTAGAAAGTCCAACGACACTTCCTCTATTAAGAACTTTGGTAACTGGGTTGTCAGCTGTCTTTCGAGTATTTGAATCAATAATATTAAACACTTCCTCCAATGGCTTACCTACAGCGTCCATAACTGACCAACCCGTCAATTTTGCAGAAACAGGATTAATACGAATTATTTTTCCTGATGCGTTAGTTACAATGACTGCATCACCAATAGAATCAAGCGTTATTGATAAATCTCGTTCACTACGCCGAATTTTATTAATATATCCATCAATCTGTTGACTCATTTTATTGAACGCTGAACCTAATACGGCTAATTCCCCTTGCCCATATTCATTTAACTGAATTCCTAACTCCCCTTTGGCTAAACGCAGTGTTGTTTCAGACAAATGCTGTATGGGTCGAGCCAACAAAACATTCAGTAGTGAAATTAACATTCCCATAAACAACAAGCCGACGACGGCAAAAACACACCCTTCATTTAATTTGTTATTTTGAATGAGAGTACGAGCAATGCTTAAATCATAATCAAGAAAAATAACACCTGCTAAAGGTAAACTCAATTGCCCTATTTTAGGTAACAACCTTAGTGGATAATATACATGGATACTCATGTGGTCTTGAGCTAGAAAAATGACAGGCATTTGCTTTTGCTTAGTTTCATTGCCAAGGTTAGCGTCAAAATTAGGAATGACTTTTTCTGCCCGTTGTTTCTTCCAACTATATTTTGTTGCAAATAGTACTCTATTGTTTTCGTCTATGACAGACAAGGAACGAGTTTCGTGCATCAATCCAAATTCTGAAACAGCTCTTTCTCCATGTTGGTAACTATCATATTCACTAAACTCCTCTTCCAGCTCTCCCTGTAAAACTGATAAATGTTGCTTAATCATCGAAATACTTGTACGCTCCAGATTAGAAATTTGCGCATAATACTGATAGGTCATCATTGAAAAAAACAAAATTAAAAATATCACCAAAATAACAAGCGGTAGAAATATTTTTATCGGTAAACTCTTTAAACTAATCAAAAATTTTTCCTTCGACACACCGATTATCTGTGAAATACCCTATACTGGGTCTCTTCTTAAGAAAACCATAATCAAGCATTAATTCAACAAGTTGTTTTGCAGAAGTATATAAACTAGTATCAGATGGACTTAGCAATTTTTTATTTTCAAGCAAATCGGGAAGGATAATACCTTGAAAACCTTTCAAAAAATATTCTGGGTTTATCTGGAGTCTTAAAGCCATCAATTTTGCTGATTTCCGAGAATGTGTTTTAAAATAAGATAAGGCTTTAATTTGTGCTTTTACAAGTGAACAGATTGTACTGGTTTGAGCTTCCAAAATAGAAGAACGAACAACTAAAACATTAACAATACGGCCAGGAACTAAACTACTATCAAACAAAGACAATGCCCCTTGAGAGATTAGATCAGACTTGACTGGCTCAAAAGTTACCACTGCATCAATCTTTTTTTCAGTGTATGCCTGACTATGCTTATTTTTTGTTAAAGAAACAAGCACAAAATCCAATAGGTTCATACCTGCTTTTTCTAGTGCAGATTCTAAAACTGTCGCTCCAACCGCTGTATTTTCAACGCCAATACGTTTTCCTTTAAGATCTTGTAATGACTGATATTGTGGTTGAGCCAAAAGAGCATCAGCACCCGAAGAAATGCCCATAACAGCCACAACTTTAAGTTTAACGCCCATTGACAGCAATGTCACCGTTTCATCCAAAGTTAAAGTGGCAATTTCTAATGCTTCATTTCTAAAAGCATGCATGACTTCAGTTGCAGAGGGTAATTCAACCAAGCGGATAGATGAATTTTCTAGGTACCCAAGACTACGTGCTAAAAAAAGCGTTTCATAACCTGGCCATGGAGAGATACCCGTGCGTAAAGGTAATGTTGGTACTGTGTTATTAGAAAAGAATAAATATCCACTAAAACTGAGAATTGCCATTAATAGTATGATGTAAAGCTTATTCGTACGGCTCAGCATGTAATAAAACCTATTGAAAAACATTCAGTTTATTATAATGCTATCTGAAAATTACAAAACCATTTTTT
>CAZZIX010000125.1:2625-7535 GCA_964654345.1 uncultured Methylomarinum sp. | reverse complement strand
CAAAAAATGTGCGATAGGACAAGAATAAATAAGCTATTTGTTATTTGCTGTGGGCATTTTCTCCCGCAGCTTTAAAAATCGCTGATACCTCTGCATAGAAATTTTTCCTTTTTCTGCGGCGGCTCTAACCGCACAATCTTTATCTTTCAAATGACGGCAGTCGTTAAATTTACATTGATCAAGTAATGGCTGAAATTCACGATAGCCCCAGGCTAACTGTTGTTCAGTTAAGTCAGCCAATCCAAAAATAGCAACGCCAGGGCTATCAATTAAATCGCCCCCTTCAGGTAAATGATAAAGTGTTGCTGCTGTGGTGGTATGGCGACCATGTTTAGTTATTTCTGAAACAGTGTTGGTTTTTAATTGTTTATCAGGAATTAATCTGTTGGTTAATGAAGATTTTCCAACACCTGATTGACCGGTAAAAATACTCACATGATCCTTTAACGCAAGTTTTAACTCACTAATCCCAATGCTCTTTTCTGCACTTACTTTATGCAGGTCGTATCCTAGTGAGTGATATTGTTGTAGTTCAGTTTCAATTGTTTCAAGGTTTGTTAAATCAACTTTGTTAAGAACAAGAGTGGCATCAATATTTTTGTTTTCACAAATCGCTAAATATTGGTCGATTAATAAAAAGTCACAATAAGGTTCTGTGGCAAAAACGACAAAAATCTTGTCAATATTTGCAGCAACAGGCCTTGTTTTTTTATTTCGGCTGGGGCGTTCCAATAAAGAGTGGCGAGGTAAAGTTTTTTCTATTCGGCCTTGATCAGGTGGTGATACGGAAATCATCACCTGATCACCAACGGCTACAGTTTGTAACTTTCTCAAGGTCTGGCATAGATAAATTTTTTCTGATACTTCTACAGCAATTCCTTGTCCAAGGTGTGAAATAACTAGTCCTTGTTGTAAGTCAGACATCAGGTCACATTTTTGATTCTAAATGGGCAATTCTAATGGCTGCAGGAGGATGGCTGTAATGAAAAGCTGAATAGAGTGGGTCTGGCGTTAATGTATTAGCATTTTCTTCATACAATTTAACTAAACCACTGATTAATTTGCTGGCTTTAGCATTTTCTGCGGCAAAGGTATCTGCTTCAAATTCAAATTTACGTTGAAAGAATGCACTGATCGGTTGCATAAATATAGTGAACACAGGTGAGACCAACATAAATAATAATAAAGCCGCTGCATTAGAATGAGTATCTACTCCTAAACCACTAAAAAACCAGTCTTGATTAATTAGCCAACCTAAAATAGCAAAACTTAGTAGTGTCATAATTGAAGATGCAATTAACATTTTCATGGTGTGTTTACGCTTAAAATGACCTAGTTCATGGGCTAAAACGGCTTCTAATTCTTCATCTTCTAAAGAGTCAACCAGCGTATCGTAAAACACAATACGTTTATTTTTACCCATCCCTGTAAAGTAAGCGTTACCATGACCTGATCGTTTAGATCCGTCCATAATAAATATACCATCACTGCTAAATCCACAACGAGTTAAAAGCCCTTGAATCCTTGATTTTAACGAACCTTCTTCCATGGGGGTGAATTTATTAAATAAGGGGGCGATAATGGTAGGGAATAGCCAGCTCATCAATAATGAAAATCCCATTAAAATAGCCCACGCAGCAAGCCACCATAAAGAACCAATGCTATCCATTACCCAAAGAATCATAGCCATTACAGGCATTCCAATGGCAAGAACCAGAGCTAACGAGATTGCCTGGTCTTTAAAAAACTGTTGTATAGTGCTTTTATTAAAGCCATATTTTTCTTCAATGACAAAGGTTTGATATAAACTGGTCGGGATTTCAAAGATGGTCATCACAATCATCACTGTGAATACTGCACCTAAGTCAGTAATCATGGGTGATAGGTCAAACGAAGACCACAGTTTAAATGCAAGGCTAATACCTCCACCTAAGGTTAATATAAGTAAAAAAATAACACCGATGATACTATCAATCTCACCCAGTTTTTCTTTCTCTACGGTATAATCAGCCGCTTTTTGATGAGCATCTAAGCCAACCGTGTTTTTAAACGCATCAGGAACAGCGGCTCTATAATCTAAAACATAGGTTTTTTGGCGGTTAGATAGCCAAAATTGAATGCCATAAGAAATAACTAAAGCGATTAAAAATATAGTAGTAAATGTGTTCATAAGTATTACTCAACTTTTGAGTTTTAAGAATTAGCCATACAGATTAGCCAATGCTACAATTTAAAGCAACTCTCTTTATAATGGAAATAGAATGACACTGGATGCAAGTAATTTAATATGGATTGATTTGGAAATGACAGGGTTAGATCCTGACACTGATTTAATCATTGAAATTGCAACAATTATTACTGATAAAAATTTAAACATTTTAGCTGAAGGCCCTGTACTTGCAGTTCATCAACCAGAGTCTGCAATTATAGCAATGGATGATTGGAATCAAAAACATCATGGTCAGTCAGGTTTAATTGAGCGAATAAAAACTTCAAAAATAGATGATGCAGAAGCGGAAAAAAAAACCATAGAATTTTTGCAAAAATGGGTGCCAACTAACACTTCACCTATTTGTGGGAACAGTATTTGTCAGGATAGGCGGTTTCTTTATCGCTATATGCCAAAATTAGAAGCCTATTTTCATTATCGTAATCTGGATGTTTCCACGTTGAAAGAACTGGCGGCACGGTGGGCACCTGAACTACAAGATGGTTTTAATAAAAAATCAGCACATAAAGCACTGGATGATATTATTGAATCAATTGATGAAATGAAATATTATCGTGAGCATTTTATAAAATATTAATGATGAGCCAATTAGTAGCAGTTGCCTTAGGTGGTGCTTTTGGCGCAGTTTTTCGTTTTTTGATTTCTTCTGGTGTTTACCAGTGGTTAGGGCGAGGCTTTCCTTATGGGACGCTTGTAGTAAATGTTATTGGTTCCTTACTGATAGGACTGATGACGGAAGCGTTAATACTACAAAGAATTGCCTTATCTACAGAATATAGGTCAGCAATTTTAATAGGCTTGTTTGGTTCCTTAACTACATTTTCTACATTTTCTTTAGATACCTTTTATTTGATTGAACAGGGGCAATTAGCAAAAGCTTCCTTAAATGTAGTGATCAGTATTACAGTTTGTTTGTTTGCTGTTTGGATAGGATTAAGTTCAGGAAAAATTCTATTTTCTAATGCTGCTGGGTCTATTCAGTGGATGGGATGGATTATTCCTTATGCTTTACTTATAGTTAATGCTTTTGTTGCTTTGTTAATTGGCATAATAAGTACATTATTATTAAGTAAAGTATCTTTGTCGATGGAGCATAGCGCAGCACTTGTAATGGTTGTAGTCGGTATTTTTATCACATTGTCCAGCGTATATTTAGTCCACTATTTCATTGAACATGGTTATTCCGTAACACAGCATTTGAAATCTATTTCAGCAGCAGTGATGAGTAATTTATTGGTATGTAGCCTTGCTCTTTGGCTGGGCTGTTGGATTAGCAGGCAAATATAATAGGGTAAGAAATTATATTGCCAACGTAGGTTGGGCTAACGGTTCTTTTGTTAACCCAACATATTTTAAATGTAAACGTTGGGTCGCCAAAAAGACGGCAGCCCAACCTACTTTGTTTATTTAGGTAAATTATTGTTATGTTAGACCCTCAATTATTTCGTTCAGATCTTAATGCAGTTAAGCAACAATTAGATCGGCGTTCATATGATTTTGATACTACTGCTTATGAAGCATTGGAAACAAAACGCAAAGTAGTTCAAGTAAAAACGCAGGACTTACAAAATGAACGAAATAAAAGCTCCAAAAGTATAGGACAGGCAAAAGCAAAAGGAGAGGATATTCAGCCTTTATTAGACCAAGTTCAGCACTTAGGCGATCAGCTAAAAGAAGCAGAAACTGAATTGTCAGAAATACAGCAACAAATGACAACATTAATGGAAGCGATTCCAAATATACTGGATGAAGTCGTTCCTGCTGGAAAAGATGAAGATGATAATGTAGAAATTAGTCGCTGGGGTGACATTCCTGAATTTTCCTTTAAAGCCAAAGATCATGTTGATTTAGGCGAAAGTAAAGGTCTGGATTTTGAGACGGCAGCAAAAATTACCAGTGCTCGTTTTGCAGTTTTACAAGGGTCTCTTGCAAGATTACAGCGAGCAATTATTCAGTTAATGCTGGATACACATACGGCTGACCATGGATATTCTGAAACCTATGTGCCTTTTTTGGTTAATGCAGATAGTTTGTATGGTACGGGGCAGTTACCAAAATTTGAAAGCGATTTGTTTAAAGCGAGTGATGACCCTGCTTTATACCTAATTCCTACTGCCGAAGTGCCAGTCACTAATATTGTCAGAGATGTAATTGTTGATGCTAAAAAAATGCCCTTAAAGTTTGTTTGCCATACCCCTTGTTTTCGTAGTGAAGCAGGTGCCTATGGGCGAGATGTAAGAGGGATGATTCGGCAGCATCAATTTGAAAAAGTTGAGTTAGTACAAATTGTTACTGCAAAAGAATCAGCTCAAGCGCATGAAGAACTAACGAATCATGCTGAAAATATTCTTAAAAAATTAAAATTACCCTATAGAAAAGTTTTATTGTGCGCGGGTGATACAGGCTTTTCTTCTTCTAAAACCTATGATTTAGAAGTCTGGTTGCCTGGCCAAGATAAATACCGGGAAATTTCTTCTTGCAGTAATTTTAAAGACTTTCAAGCACGAAGGATGCAAGCTCGCTGGCGTAACCCAGAAACAGGGAAGCCAGAATTAGTCCATACAGTCAATGGCTCTGGGTTGGCAGCAGGTAGAACTTTGATTGCAGTAATGGAGAATTATCAAGATGAACAAGGTAGAATCCATATTCCAGAAGCATTAAAGCCATATATGGGTGGTAT
>CAZZIX010000125.1:0-2525 GCA_964654345.1 uncultured Methylomarinum sp. | reverse complement strand
TTAAAAAGAGGTGAAATATGTTTAATACAATTAAAATTATTTTAATAAGTTGTTTATTATCTTTTAGCATGACTGCAATAGCTGAGCTATCAGAAAAAGCAGAAGAAATAAAACAATTAGCCGAACAGGGGGATGCACTGGGACAGGCTAAATTAGCATCACTCTATTTATTAGGGCGAGAAGGTGCGGAAATGGATAATAAACGAGCTGCGCAATGGATGCTAAAATCAGCTGAACAAGGATTGGTTGAGGCAGAGGTTTCAATGGCTGCAATGTTTGACAGAGGCATGGGTGTAAAAGGCAACAAAGATACAGCTACCCAATGGTACGAAAAAGCAGCTAATCAAGGACATGAAACAGCCATGGCTATTTTAGGTAAAAACCCTACAGCAAAAGGTGGTGTGAAATTTAGTTATCAAGGCTTACGTTTAAATGCCGCTCGCTCTATCCCAAAAGAATACGCAAAAAGATTTTTAAAGAAAAAATAATTATCAATGACAATAAAAACACGCTTTGCCCCAAGTCCAACAGGGTATTTACATGTAGGTGGTGCTAGAACCGCTTTGTTTTCTTGGTTATATGCTCGTCAACAGGGTGGAAAATTCATCTTAAGGATTGAAGATACTGACTTAGAGAGGTCTACTCAAGAATCAGTTGATGCTATTTTTGACGGGATGAATTGGTTAGGTTTGACACATGATGAAGGACCTTTTTACCAAACACAACGTTTTGATCGTTATAAAGAAATTATTCAGCAATTGTTGGATCAGGGCGATGCCTACTATTGTACTTGTACGCGTCAGGAGTTAGACGAATTAAGAGAGCAACAAAAAGCCAATAAAGAAAAGCCTCGTTACAATGGAAAATGTAGGTCTGCAAGCCATTCTGCTGATGTTGAAGCGGTGATTCGCTTTAAAAATCCATTGGAAGGTGAGGTGGTAATTAATGATCTAGTTAAAGGCGATATTGTTATTGCAAATCAGGAATTAGACGATTTGATTATTGCTCGTTCTGATGGGACACCAACCTATAATTTAACGGTGATTGTAGATGATATGGATATGGGGATAACTCATGTTATTCGGGGTGACGACCATATTAACAATACACCTAGACAAATAAACATTTTAAAAGCCTTAGGTGCTGATCTACCTTTGTATGCACATGTTCCTATGATTTTAGGCGATGATGGCGCGAGATTATCTAAAAGACATGGCGCTGTCAGTGTGATGCAATATAGAGATGATGGCTATTTACCTGATGCGTTATTGAATTATCTGGTTCGCTTAGGTTGGTCGCACGGAGATCAAGAAATATTTTCAATTGATGAAATGATTGAGTTTTTTGACCTAAAGGATGTCAACGTCTCTGCCTCAACGTTTAACACAGAAAAATTACTCTGGTTGAATCATCAATATATTATGAATTCTGATCCTGAGCATGTGGCTAAACATCTTGAATGGCATATGAAACAACAGGGGTTTGATTTAGCAAATGGACCAGAATTGGTAGATGTTGTTAAAGGGCAAAGAGAACGAAGTAAAACATTGGTTGAAATGGCAGCAGCGAGCCATTATTTTTACCAAGAGTTTGTAGAATATGATGCAAAAGCAGCAAAAAAGAATTTTAAAGCAGGGGCTGATGATGTCTTGCAACGATTGATGGATCAATTTAGCCTGCTTGATGGTTGGAATGGCGAAAAATTACATCAAATTGTTCTTGATACAGCGGAAGAAATGGAGCTTAAATTAGGTAAAGTCGCGCAACCATTAAGAGTTGCTATATCAGGCGCAGGGGTATCACCAGCAATTGATGTAACCTTGGAATTGTTAGGTAGAGAAAAAACATTAGCTAGAATGTTAAGAGCGATAGAGCATATTAAAAAGCTTACTACATAGATTTTTTTAATTAATTTAAACAGAAAGAAGAGATGAAATTTATTGTTCGTATAGTATTTTTAGCACTTTTAATCCCTACCATAAGTTGTGCCGAGAATAAGCATCACTTTGAAGTAAAAGAAAATACATCGGGTGTTGAAAACTTATCCAGTGAATTACGTGGTTTACTTTCTAAGGAAATGCAATCATTGCAACAAGGGATGATGTCCATTATCCCTGCATACGTTTCTGGAAACTGGGATGAAATTGAAACTATTGCTGGAAAAATGAAAAACAGCTATATTTTGAAGCAAAGTCTCACCGAAAAACAAATGAAGGAATTACATACTTCCTTATCTCATGAGTTTATTAAAAAAGATCAACGGTTCCATTATTTGGCTGGCATGTTAGAACATGCTGCAAAAAATAAAAAACCAGAGTTAATTAATTTTTATTTTTCTGAAATGAATGAGGCTTGTGTTGATTGCCATATTTCGTTTGCAAAACATAAATTTCCTGCTTTATCTGTAAAGAAAAAAAATGATGAGCAAATCATCCAGCCTTAAGCCCTTTTACCTGTCTGGTGCAAAGATAAAACATCCTTTTTAATTTTAGTCGATGAATTTCTTGGGTTATATTTAACTTGAA
>CAZZIX010000124.1:0-7545 GCA_964654345.1 uncultured Methylomarinum sp. | reverse complement strand
TTTAAACGCCTCCTTTAATTATTTAATTGGGGGCGTTTTTTTAGCTAAGAATTTGAGGAAATAGAAAAATGAGTGTAACTGCTGCAATGGTTAAAGAACTTAGGGAAAGAACGGGTTCTGGAATGATGGAATGTAAAAAAAGTCTAGTTGAGGCAAATGGTGATATGGAATTAGCCATTGAAAATATGCGTAAATCTGGGCTTGCGAAAGCTGATAAAAAAGCTAGCCGAGTAGCGGCTGAAGGGATGGTTGGGCTAAAAGGGAGTGATGATGGTAAAACAGTTGTTATGGTAGAAGTCAATAGTGAGACTGATTTTGTTGTAAAAAGTGATGATTTCATCACTTTTGTAAATAGCTTATCAGATGCGTTATTAAATTCTTCAGTCGATAATATTGAACAACTAGCTGAACTAAAATTAGCAACGGGTGAAACAGTTGAGGCTACTCGTCGAGCCTTAATCGCCAAAGTAGGTGAAAATATTTCAGTAAGACGTTTTGCTAAATACGCAAATGTTGATGGAGGAACAGCAAGTTATCTTCACGGTGGGAAAATTGCAGTTATTGTTGAAACAGCTAAAAATGATAATGAATTAGGTAAAGATATTGCTATGCATATCGCTGCAAGTAATCCTGCTTATTTATCTGTTGATCAGGTGGAAGAGAAAGAAATTCAAAAAGAAAAAGATATTTTTACTGCTCAAGCATTAGAAAGCGGAAAGAAGCCAGAGATAATTGAAAAAATGATCACGGGAAGAATTAAAAAATTCCTAGCTGAAGTGACGCTTGAAGGGCAAGCATTTATTAAAGATGATAAAATGACTGTTGCCCAATTGGTAAAATCAAAAGATAATTCGATTATTCAATTTACTCGTTTTGAGGTAGGTGAAGGAATTGAAAAAGAAGAAGTGGATTTTGCTGAAGAAGTAAGAGCTCAGGCAAGTGCTTAATTTTTTAAAACCCGGTTTAAGCCGGGTTTTTTGCATAAGATTTTAAGGAATGATGTATTTAAAGTTAAGCTAGTATCTTGTTTTGGATATAGCAAGAAATAAGAAAAATGATTTTCTGTTTTCCTGTCGAGACAATTGTTGCCTTCGCTTTAAGTGTTTATAGGTACTGAATAAAAACACAAAATTAGTTAATCATTTAAATTTATGTATTGATCCTTAGCTAAAGTTCAATTTTTTACATAATATTAACCCCTTAACTTTTAATTAAAAGGATATTTCTCAATGACAAAAATGATCTGTAAGCGAATTTTACTTAAGCTAAGTGGCGAGGCATTAATGAGTGAAACAGGGGGTAGTCTTGATGCAGTGATTGTTAATCGTCTAGCAAATGAAGTGAAAGATTTATGTGATGCTGGTGTAGAAGTGGGACTGGTCATTGGAGGTGGTAATATACTGAGAGGTGCGGAAAAAGCATCGCAAGGTATGGATCGTGTGACAAGTGATCAAATGGGAATGCTGGCAACCATCATTAATGCTCTGGCAATGCAGGATTCTCTCGAAAAAAAGGGGCTACAAGTCAGAGTGATGAGCGCTCTAAAGATTGATGAGGTTTGTGAAGATTATATTCGACGAAAAGCTGTCCGACATTTAGAGAAGGGGCGTGTAGTGATTTTTTCAGCAGGAATAGGCAATCCTTTTTTTACTACAGATACTGCGGCTAGCCTCAGAGCAATTGAAATTAATGCAGAACTGTTAATAAAAGCAACAAAAGTGAAAGGTGTTTATTCGGCTGATCCTGAAAAGGATAAAAATGCAAAATTTTATTCAAAATTAACTTATGATGAAGCTTTAGACCAGCGATTGAATGTTATGGATGCAACCGCTTTAGTTTTGTGTAGAGATAATGATTTGCCAATGAGGATTATGAATATTTTTGAACCTGGTGCCGTGATGCGCCTGATGCAAGGTGAAGAATTAGGGTCTTTAATTGAAAAAGGTTGAACCAGGAAAAATAAATGATAAGTGATATAGAGCAAGATGCTTCGGTAAGAATGGGTAAAAGTGTAGAATCTCTGCAAAAGGCATTTACTAAAATAAGAACAGGAAGAGCCCATCCTAGTTTATTAGATCAAATAACGGTTTCTTATTATGGTGCAGATACTGCTTTGTCACAGGTTGCTAATGTTTCTGTTGAAGACTCAAGAACATTAAAGGTGACTCCTTGGGAAAGAGATATGGTTAAAGCTATTGAAAAAGCGATTATGTCTTCTGATTTAGGTTTAAACCCAACAACTCAGGGCTTGGTTATACGAATTCCTTTGCCGCCTTTGACAGAAGAACGTCGACGAGACTTAGTTAAAGTAGTAAAAAACGAGGCTGAGCAAGGTCGTGTTGCGATTCGAAATATCCGTCGAGATGCTAATTCTGAAATTAAAGAAGCTTTAAAAGAAAAAATGATTTCTGAAGATGAAGCTCATACTGGGGAGGAAAAAATCCAGCAGATCACCAACAAATACATTAAAGAAATAGAGACGTTTCTTGAAGCTAAAGAAGCAGATCTATTATCTATGTAATTTTTCTTAAATATTAACGAGGAATGATTTAATGGCAAATAATGGTAACCCTCGACATATTGCTATTATTATGGATGGAAACGGTCGCTGGGCTCAGTCAAAGTTTTTGCCCAGAATTATGGGGCATAGAGCGGGCGTTAAAACTGTAAAAAAAATTGTTGAGTTTTGTGTTGAGGAAGAGATAGAAGTTTTATCTTTATTTGCATTCAGTAGTGAAAACTGGCGAAGACCTAAAAAAGAAGTCCAAATGCTAATGGAGTTGTTTATGGGCACACTTCAAAGTCAAATTGATAAATTAGAAAAAAACAATATTAAACTTCGTATTATTGGCGATAAGTCAGCTTTTTCAGATAAATTACAAAATAGAATTATTCAAGCTGAAAAGCAGACTGAAAATAATACCGGTTTAAATCTTGTCGTTGCTGCTAATTATGGAGGGCATTGGGATATTACTCAGGCTTTTCTAAAGATTGCTAAAAAAATTGAAAGTGGGGAACTACAGGCTCAAAATATTACGGAGTCATTAATTAGCCAACATATGACGACATCTGACTTACCTGAGCCTGATTTATTTATTCGGTCTGGTGGAGAGCAACGAATAAGTAATTTCTTGTTATGGCAATTGGCTTATACAGAATTTTATTTTACAGAAACTTTATGGCCAGATTTTGATAAAATTGCATTTTCAGATGCGATAAACAGTTTTAAAAGTAGACAAAGACGATTTGGTCGCACAAGTGAGCAAGTCGATAATTCTCAGAAACCTAATTAACTCTAATAATAATGTTATTTCAACGTATATTAACAGCATTGGTGCTTGCAGCAGTAGCAATTTCAGCTATTTTTTTATTACCTATACTTTATTTTTATTTATTTATCGGCATTATTGTCTTAATTGCTGGGTGGGAGTGGACAGACCTGTCTGGTATACACACAGGTATAGGAAAAATACTTTTTACTCTGTTTTTAATTGTTCCTATGCTTGGCATCACTTTTTGGACGCAAATTTTAGAAACACTTTCCGTTATATTTGAATACCCTGAAATTAAAAAGTATTCTGGTCTTCTTGAGTGGTTAGTTATTGGGCCAACATTATTCTGGGTGTTTATGATGGTTCTTATCAGAAACCAATCAGAAGAATTGCTGAGGATTGATATAAAAAAACGGTATAAGTTATTTCTAGGCTTGTTCGTTTTGTTTTCTGCCTGGATGTTTTTGACAAGACTAAGAGCTTTTTATGGTCCTGGAGCAGTGATGTATTTTCTTGCTCTTATTTGGGTTGCTGATATTTCTGCGTATTTTACGGGTATGAAATGGGGCAAAAATAAACTTGCACCGACTATTAGCCCTGGGAAAACCATAGAAGGAATGTATGGTGCATTATTTTCTGCATTAGTAATGGGGCTTATTTTAGTATTAACTTATGGATACCCTTTTTTGATTGCAGCGGATTTTATTTTGCTCTCCGTATTGACTGTTTTAGTTTCAATTTATGGAGATTTGTTTTTTAGTTTAGTCAAGCGTCGAAATGGAGTCAAAGATAGTGGTACTTTGCTTCCCGGACATGGTGGGGTATTAGATCGTATTGATAGTGTCATTGCAGCGACCCCTTTTTACTATGCCGGTGTAATTCTTATTGGGCGGGGTGTATTTGCATGAAAGGACTTTGTATTCTCGGTGCGACTGGATCAATTGGAGTAAGTACGTTAGATGTTGTTAGTCGGCATCCTGAACAATACAAAGTAGTCGCATTAACTGCAAATACAAATATTGAGGCTTTATTTGATCAATGTGTTTCACATAAACCCGAATATGTAGTTGTGGTTGATGAGGAAAAAGCAGAGCAATTTAAGCAAAAAATTCAAGGTTCGGAATTATCAACTATTCAAGTTAAGGCTGGCGTAAAGGCGTTAGAATTAGTGTCAACATTGGATGAAGTGGATTCAGTCATGGCTGCAATTGTTGGTGCTGCTGGCCTATTGCCTAGCTTAGCAGCAGCTAAAGCGGGTAAAACAGTATTGCTGGCAAATAAAGAAGCGTTGGTTATGTCGGGTAATATTTTCATGGAGGCAGTTAAACAGTCAGGCGCAAAACTTTTACCTATAGATAGCGAACATAATGCGATTTTTCAATGTATGCCGGCAGGGTATGTTGCTGGAGAGCCTGCAAAACAAGCCAGACGTATCTTGTTAACCGCATCCGGCGGACCTTTTAGAGAAACTCCAATTGACGAATTACAGGATGTTACAGTCGATCAGGCAGTTACTCACCCAAAATGGGATATGGGACGTAAAATTTCGGTGGACTCAGCAACAATGATGAATAAGGGACTAGAATTAATAGAAGCTTGTTTATTATTCAATATGTCTCCAGATGATATTCAAGTTGTTATTCATAAACAAAGTATTATTCATTCCATGGTAGATTATATTGATGGTTCTGTTTTAGCTCAAATGGGAAATCCTGATATGAGAGTGCCTATTGCACATGCTATGGCTTGGCCCGATCGATTCGATTCTGGTGTAGAACCGCTTGATATTTTTAAGGTGAGACAAATGGATTTTGAAGAGCCGAATCTGGAGCGGTTTCCCTGTTTAAGATTAGCCTATGAAGCCATAGTTGCTGGAGGAATTATGCCAACAGTACTCAATGCGTCAAATGAAGTCGCAGTCGATGAATTCTTAAATGAACGGATAAAGTTTACTGATATTCCAGTTATTATTGAAAAATGTATGGCTAAATTTTCTGCGGATATAGCTGATACTCTTGAGATCATTTTAAAAATAGACCAACAAGCAAGAGATCAGTCTTATCAAATTATTAAAGAGATCAATCTTTAATGGATATTTTATACACAGTCTTTTATTTTATTGTTGCTATAGGATTATTAGTTGCTATTCATGAATTTGGACATTTTTGGGTGGCAAGAAAGGTGGGTGTTAAAGTCATTCGTTTCTCAATTGGTTTTGGAAAAGTTATTGGGTCATATCAAAAAAATTCTGACTCAACAGAATATGTTTTATCAGCCATTCCTTTAGGTGGCTATGTAAAAATGGTGGATGAAAGGGAAGGTGATGTTAAGCCGGAAGATCTACCTTTTGCTTTTAATCGACAATCTTTATTAGCTCGGACGGCGATTGTTGCCGCAGGCCCCATTTTCAATTTATTACTTGCAGTGCTTTTATTATGGGCAGTTTTTACTATTGGTGAAACAGGAATGCGGCCAATTGTAGGGACTATAGAGTCGGGAACAATGGCTGAACAATCCGGTTTTTCTGAAGGAGAAGAAATACTTAGGGTTAATGATGAGAATGCGCCTACTTGGTCAGAAACGATGAATTTATTATTTTCATCAGCGATGCAGGGTGATGAAGAAATTAAAGTTTCAGTGAAAAATAATGATGAAATAGAGCAAACACATTTTATTCAATTAGCAGAAGGTGATTCAGAAAGCCCTGAAATTTTCTACGAAAAACTAGGTTTGAAACCTTGGTCACCAACTTTAAAGCCTATTATTGGTAAAATAATAGAAAATTCAGCAGCTAAAACGGCAGGACTACAAACAGGTGATTTAATTATTTCTGCAAATAAAGAACTCATGACGGATTGGACTACATGGGTTGAGTATGTAAGAAACCATCCTGAAGAGTCGATACAATTAATGGTAGAAAGAGATGGTATTCGCTTGCCGATTGTTATTATTCCAGAAAGAATTAAAAATGAAGAAAAGGATTTTGGCCGAATTGGAGCAGGAGTTGAAGTTCCCGAAGATTTAATAGATTCGTTACGAGTTGAGTATTCTCTGCCATTGGGGGAAGCATTAATTACTGCGATTGAAAAAACATGGTTTTATTCGATTAATACAGTCAAAATGATGTGGAAAATGCTGATAGGTAAAGCATCTGCTGAGAATTTGAGTGGCCCGATCAGCATTGCTCAGTATGCTGGACAATCTGCAGAAATGGGTTTAGTGCCTTTCTTTAGGTTTTTAGCTATTGTCAGTATTAGTTTGGGCGTGTTAAATCTTTTACCAGTTCCTGTTCTGGATGGTGGACATTTGATGTTTTTTGCGATTGAAGCAATTAAAGGCAGCCCTATATCTGAGAAAATACAAATTTATTTTCAACAGTTTGGTATGTTAATGCTGATGTCTTTGATGTTTTTTGCTGTTTTTCTTGATCTTGGACGATTATTTCAATAGCCTAGATTTTTAGATTAAATAATTTATTTCATTTATGAACAAAAACTTTTTTTTGTTGTCTTTTGTGGACTTTTAACTGATATTTACTAAATATGAAACAAATAAAAAATACGCTACGTTCTTTGTTAGCTTTGGTTTTAGTAAGCGCAGCTCTATGTGCTCATGCAGATGACGATGCCATTAGAAAATCATTGGCTCATTTAATACCTTCTTTGAAAATCGACTCAATAGAAACAACTCAAATTGAAGGGTTATATGAAGTTACAATGGGTACGAATATTTTGTATGTTTCCGAAGATGGAAAATACATGTTGCAAGGGCATTTAATTGATATAAACGCCAAAAAAGATTTAACAGAATTAAAATTAGCTGGTTCAAGAAAAATAGCTATTGAAAAATTAGGTGAAGAAAAAGCAATAATATTTAAACCAGAAAAAAGTAAGTATAAAGTAACTATATTTACTGATATAGATTGTGGCTATTGCCGTAAACTACATTCAGAGATAGATCAATATATGGCAGAAGGAATTACTGTTCAGTATTTGTTTTTCCCAAGGGCAGGGAAAGGCTCAGAGGCTTATCACAAAGCTGTTTCTGTGTGGTGTGCAAAAGATCGAAAAATAGCCTTAACAGATGCAAAAAAGGGAAAATCACTGGAAACAAAAAAATGTGAAAATCCGATAGATGAGCATATGCAGTTAGCAACTGATTTTGAAGTAAGAGGAACACCTATGATAGTGACAGGAAATGGTAATGTTTTTCCTGGCTACGTTCCAGCAAAACAATTGGCAAAAGCTTTATCTGAAGAATAAAACTCTTAATT
>CAZZIX010000123.1:0-7618 GCA_964654345.1 uncultured Methylomarinum sp. | reverse complement strand
TCATAAAGTAGCCACAATGATCTGAGACCTGACCATAGTCTTCATTGGTAAAAACCACTTTTGCCGAACTAACTTGCAGTTCACTGGATTTATTCATAAAAATATAATCAATGCGGTAGTCTTCAGCTAATAAATCATGCCAATGGTCGTCATTGACTCTAAATATTTTTTCGAATACACCTTGTTCATTAGCTTGTAAAAACTGATCATCATATTCATTTGAATTAACCACTAATTCATAGCCTTTTGAACCCGCTGTAATGTTAAAATCACCACATAATAGAGAGGCTTTAACATCATCTGAGTGACTATCTTTTGCCCATTGATGAAGTCTTTTAAATTGCCCTTCAAAGCCATCTTCTATCCAGCTTAAATGTGCAGAAAAAATATTGATTAACCCTAAATAAGGGACATATATTTGTGCCATCACAACTTTTCTAGAGTGAATACTATAAACATCATGGCTATCTGATACATATCTGGCTTGCTGATTAGCTAAAGGAAAGCGGCTTAAGATAGCAACCCCTTCTCTATATTTATCAAAACCAAGATGTGACCAATCCGTATGCAGATGATAAGGATAGGATAAACGATCATTAATAATTTTTGCAGAATTGGAAGGCCAATCCCCTGCCCCATCATTCCAAAATTCCGCCACTTCTTGTAGGCAAACTATATCGGCATCTAGTTCATTAATTGCTTTAGCTATCTGGGTAAATTTTTCATCCTGATTTTGTTCCTGATAACAATGTAAATTTAAAATCAAAATTTTTAACTGCTCGGATTGAAAACTATAATTATTTTCCCTATTATTATCCCAGATAAGCTGTTCATCACTATTTTCAGCACTAATAATATATTGAAAATTAATAGCATTATGATGCTCAATTAGTCCAGTCCATAACTGGAATCCATATTGATTTGGATTTCGAGCATTACTTTCTAAGGTATTATCCCAGTACTTTTTTTTAAAATCACAGGAAACAAGGTGTGTGCTGATCCAGTTATCACTTGTCCAGTGAAGTGTTACTTTTTTAGCTTTAAAAGCTGAATCAATAGCGATGGTGATGGGAGTACTTAATTGATTTTCAGTTAATCGCCCCTGAAAGTCTATATTTTGTATTTGAAGATCTGGAGCTAATTTAATCCCTGAGTCAGCTTCACTAGAATAATTTTTTCCTTGATTATTATCCCAGTATTCTTGATCAGAAACTCGATAGCGCAAACTGAACTCAATATTACCAGGAAGAGAATAATCATCCATTAAAGTAAAACAAATTTGTGCCTGCCAGTATTCTTTATCATTCCCTAGAAAACTATGATAGTTAGCTGGCAAAGTTTCCCAGGCATCTTTTTCTCCTTTCCAAACAATATCTACTTGTTTATCAAAGCCAAGGTTTTCAAGCAGTAGAAAAAAATGCAAAGTCTGCTGAACTTGACGCTCTTTTCTGCTAATTATATTTTTTACATAAAGTAGCTGGATTTTAGCCATAATGAATGAGCTGAAAATTTAATCCATCAATACTTTCTTACTTTTCAAAGATAAAACTAACTGTTACCGGAGCAACCGTACTTATAGAAGAAAGTTTGGCTAGTGCTTTCAATAATTCAATACCTTTTTCAAGTTTATAATCACCCATTTTAATAATAATCGGCTTAACAGTAGTCGCTAATATTTTGTTACCGGCTAAGGCGGTAATGCGTAATTCTGCATCAACTTTGTTCTGCTGCCCGTGAATAGATAGTTCAAGAGGTAAATTCTGTAAAAAAGATTCCCCAGCTTTTAAACTATTTATTCGTTTAATATCTACTTTTGTGGATACCGTTGCTTTAGAGAATTTTGCCACCTCAAATAAAACCTTTTTCATTCTGTCATCCCTTATTGAGATTTTTGTATCAACACTACTTAAAGATACATCGACAGTAACTTCTCCATTATCATTTAGTGATCCTTCCAGGTTTTTAAACGTATGCACTTCCCCAACAGTCAACTTTTTAATTGATATAAAATTAAGTGTCGATTCTGCATTATTTAATACCCATTCAGCAGAAGCAGTATAACTAACACAAGCTAATAGCAGTGCTATGAAAGTTCGTTTTATTCCTAATGTTTTCATATTTATATTTCCTATAGTAAAAGTGAGAGATTAGCTAAAGATGTTGGGTTAACGATAGAGCTGTTAGCCCAACCTCCCCATAGTTGAATCATAGTGTTATAGGTTTATAATCCCTAAAATCTATTTCTGGAAACACATTATCCATAGTTTCTAAAGCAAGCAAATAACGTTCATCTATTTTATTACTACGAATAGATTCATGTAGATAATTAAATCTTGCCAAATAATCTTTAATCTTTTTATTTGCATATTCAGTTGTCGTCCCTGATTTTAAAATAAAGGGCCAATCAGAAGCCTGTGCCAATAGAACTGATCTAAGCGCCTGGTTTAACGCGCGTTTTTGGATAGGTAAAACTTTAATATCGGTAAAATCTATTGCAAGTTGTTCCATTTGCTCAGCAATTTCATGTAAAAAAGGATATACCCAGTCGTTTTCCTCATTAACCCAATAACTTGAATAGCCGTCCTCTCCCCATGTTGAAGCAGAAGGCATAGAAATTTGATGATCTTTTTGCCGAGTTAAATATTCCCGACAATTGGTTAATTTAATTTCACATTGCGGCTCACTTGCCAATCTCAATACATTTTCTAACCAATGAGGCCCTTCCGCCCACCAATGTCCAAATAACTCTGCATCATAGGGAGAAACAATAATGGGGGTTCGATCCATCCATTGATCTAGTTTATTGATTTGCTCCAGTCTCTTGGTAATAAAATCTTTAGCATCCTTTTCGGCTTTATTCTTTGCTTTTGCAGGGTCATAGACTTCCTTAAACTGATTATCTTCAGTAACTCTATGATATTTAATGCCTGTATTGATTCTAGTTTTACCGTCAAGAATATAAGGTGCAATACTTTCTAAATCTAATTCAAAACCTATATCACTATAATATTCTTGATAGTTTGCATCCCCAGGATAACCTTCTTGCGCACTCCAGACTTGATGTGAAGATTCTGGGTCTCTTGCGAATGCCATAACGCCATTACCACAGTCAAGCGGTGCATAAACATTATTCTTCGGTTGAGTATCTGCTTCCAGAATTCCATGCGTATCAATAAAAAAATAACTAACCCCAGCCTCTGCAAGCATCTGTTCTAAACCAGAATAATAACCACATTCTGGAAGCCAAAACCCAGAAGGGGCAAACCCTAAATTAGATTCAAATGTATCAATCCCACTCTTTATCTGATTTCGAACGGCCATTTCACTCACATTAAGTAAAGGTAAAAACCCATGAGTTGCCGCTGTTGTAATCAATTCAAGCTGGCCTAAGGCATGATGTTTTTTAAAAGCCTGTAATAAATTACAATGATAATGTTGATAGGTCTTTCGTACTCCTATAAACAATCGTCGATATAACCGTGCTAATCTCTGATATTCCTTTTGACTTTTTGTTCTGACGATTTCTTTTTCTGCAAGTTCAATACGACTATCTATATAATTAAGATAACGTTTTTGGAGTAGTTCATCTCGCAACATTAAGATTAATGTAGGTGATAATGAAATGGTTAAGCGATAATCCACACCCTCTTTTGATAAGCGATCAAAAACATTAATCAATGGTATATAACATTCGGTGATTGCCTCAAAAAGCCAAATTTCTTCAAAAAAACTATCGTATTCAGGATGCCTCACATAAGGCAGATGCGCATGAAGGACAATACTTAGAAATCCTTGTTTTAAATCCATTAGAGCTGGCGTCCTGTTCCAGAAAAATAAGTGTGAAAATAATGAGAAGGTTCAGATTTTATCTGTCCATAAAAAACATTCTCGTTAATAAAGTCATCATTGCTAATCTCAGTTAAATTCTTCTCAACGAATACATCCTTGATTTGAAAACTATTGATACGGTTTGAAGTGACTACTACATTAAGCTTTTGTTCTACATTAGATTCAGCTATTGTTGCAAAATAAGTCTTGTTTGTTTTAGACGACGGTATGTTAATAGTTTGTTTTAATAAAGAACGATTAACTTTGTAATTAGCAATTTGTTTTGTTTTAACACGTCCTCTCCTATTTTCTTCTGAATAAATTTGTAAGCTTAAGTCGTTGTTTAATTTAGCTGATGAGAAAACCCTTTTTTGCTCTTCAGCCAAGTTCCAATAAACATGCAGGTGTTCAGGGTCTACAGAAAGAAGAACAAGTTTTTTCTCGTTACTTGAAATTTTAGGTGCATAATAGAGGCTAATATTCTGACTTATTTCAAGCAGTTCTTTTCCGGAAAGATGCGGAGATTTTTTTGATTCAGACAATACACTACCTTCCATGTTGTCAGTCTTGGTTTTAGACATTGGTTTTGTTTGAATCTTATTTTCTAATGGGTTTAGAAGGCTCATCACCAATTTTTCTATTTAACTTGAACACCCCAATTGTACTATACTTAACGTCTTACTTTATTTTTGACTTGTAATAATGATCCCGTCTTGTACTAAATCACCTCTGCTCATACTTCTATTTAGCGTTATTTCCTCGCCCTTATTTGCAAGTAAAATCCCCCCAATATTCAGACCAACATCAGCACTACAAGCCAGTGACTTAGCTATTATTGTCAATGATGCAGACTCTTTAAGTATAAAAATAGCTAACTATTATCAACAAAAACGAAAAATACCCGCACAAAATATAATCCATATTCGTTTTAACCCAATGTATAAGATTTTACCTGTCGATACATTTACACAGATAAAAAAACAAGTTGATAAACTTACCCCTGAGAATGTTCAAGCCTATGCTTTAACCTGGATGCTCCCCTACCGGGTAGGCTGCATGTCAATAACGACAGCTTTCGCGGCTGGTTATAATGATTTTTTCTGTACCAAAGGTTGTAATAAAACATCTTTATCACCTTATTTTAATAGTGAAAGTAATCAACCTTATACAAATTATAAATGGCGACCCACCATGGCCTTGGCAGGCGAGACGTTTGAAGAAGTGAAACAACTGATTGATCGAGGCGTTGCATCTGATTACAGTCTTCCAACAGGAACAGCCTATTTATTAAAAACATCAGATAAAGATCGTAGTGCTCGAGCAGCAATACATCCTCTTGTTACAAAAGCACTTAACGGCTTATGGAAAATAGAAAGCCTGGAACAGAATTATATTTCAGACAAACAAGATGTCATGTTTTATTTTACTGGTATGGTACGCATCCAAAATATTAGAACAAATCATTTTTTACCCGGCGCAGTTGCAGATCATTTAACCTCAACTGGCGGTGTTTTAAAAGATAGTACACAAATGAGTAGTATAGAATGGTTAAAAGCTGGTGCTACAGGGAGCTATGGCGCAGTGATAGAACCTTGTAATTTTGTTCAAAAATTCCCTAACCCAGGGATCATGATGTATTATTATATTAGAGGCAATAGCTTAATAGAAGCCTACTGGAAAAGTGTTGCCTGGCCAGGACAAGGAATTTTTATTGGGGAGCCATTAGCTAAACCTTTTGCATATCCCCAGCACTCTTAAAATAAAATAAGTTTAACCCAATCAATGCAAGCAAATCGCCCTGTAGTTTTATCTTTTTCTGGCCATGACCCTAGTGGTGGTGCTGGTGTACAAGCAGATATTGAAACATTGATTAGCCATCAATGTCATTCCTGTAGTGTGATTACTACATTAACCGAGCAAGATAGTCACAATGTAAAAAAACTTATCCCTCAAAAAGCTCAAGATATTAAGGATCAAGCCAATAGAATCCTAGCCGACTTTCCCGTTAAGGCTATTAAAATAGGTTTACTTGGTCACCATGAAACAGCCATTGCCATTGAATCAATTTTATTAGAAAATTCTCATATCCCTGTTATTTTAGATCCTGTTTTAGCCGCTGGGGGCGGTACTTCGCTAGCCAACAAACAATTAATTTCAAATATTTTTGAAAAGCTTCTGCCTTCTACCACAATTTTAACGCCCAATAGTGAAGAAGCTAGACAATTAACACAACATAATGACTTAACTGAATGTGGAAAAAAATTACTCAGCAAGGGTTGTAATTTTGTCTTAATTACGGGTGCCCACGAACAATCTACAACTGTCAACAATCAATTGTTTCAAGCAAATGGAAAAACAGAAACCTTTAAATGGGACAGACTAGAAGGTAGTTATCATGGCTCAGGTTGTACACTTGCCAGCTCTATTGCTGGATTAATCGCGCAGGGTCTTGATCCATTTACCGCTATTTCAGAAGCTCAGGATTATACTTGGAATTCATTAGAAGCCGCATACCAGGCAGGACAAGGACAGTTTAACCCTGATCGTTTATTCTGGATGGAAAATAATTAATGAAATTTCCTGCCAGTGGATTATATGCAATCACTCAAACAGAAGGTAAAAATTGTGACACCATTATTCAAGAAGTCTTATTAGCATTAAAAGGCGGCATTTCGGTTCTTCAATACCGGGATAAAAAACCTGATGATGCAGTTTATTTAACCAAAAAACTATTATCACTCTGTAAACAATACAACGTCCCTTTGCTTATAAATGATAATGCTGATTTAGCTGAGCAGACTGGAGCCGATGGTGTTCATTTAGGTAAGGATGATGGGGATATTGTATCTATCAGAAAACGGCTTGGCTCAAAAGCAATTATTGGCGTCTCTTGTTATAACGATTTAGCAAATGCCGTTGATGCTCAAAGTAAAGGCGCAGATTATGTTGCTTTTGGACGTTTTTTTCCTTCTTCCTCTAAACCTTTAGCTGCCCCTGCTCAAATAGAAACACTCCAGCAGGCTAAAAACAAAATTCAAATCCCTATTGTTGCCATTGGGGGAATCCTGCCGGATAACGGTGGTGACTTATTAAAAGCGGGTGCCGATATTTTAGCGGTTATTGACGGTCTATTTAGTCATAACCCAGAACAGTCTACAAAAGCTTATCTAAATTTATTTTCAAAATAAACCATTAATCCGAATGTCTAAAAGTCGACGAAAATTTATAAAACAGTTTTTTTCTATAACAGCTTATAGTTTATCTTTAACAACCAGTTTGCTCCGCTCATCTATCGCCATGGCTGAATGGAAAAAAGAAAAATTTCAGGCCGGTAGCTATAAAGAAACCATCAATAAACTCTATAAAAATGCTAAATTTACCGAGAGTAAAAAAATCCACTTTAGCCGATTACCCAAGGTGGCAGAAAATGGTTCTTTAGTTCCAATTACAGTCACCAGCACACTTAAAAATGTTGCAAAAATTTCTATCTTGGTAGAAAAAAATCCACGCCCCTTGATTGCAGAATTTTATTTATCACCCAGTATGGTTCCCCATATCTCTGCTCGTTTTAAAATGGCGAAACATAGTAAGGTTATCGTGCTTATTGAAGCAGAAGGTAAATTTTATAAAAAAACTCAATATGTTAAAGTCACCAAAGATGGGTGTGGTTAATGTCTAGTATTAAAATAAGAACAAAACGTTTAAACGACACGACTCAAATCAGAACATTAATTACCCACCCAATGGATAATGGTCGTCATAAAGATAAGCAAGGAAAGCTTATTCCTGC
>CAZZIX010000122.1:0-7706 GCA_964654345.1 uncultured Methylomarinum sp. | reverse complement strand
CGGTGACTGAACGTACATTTTGTGGTGAAGGTTCTTGTACTGCCTGGTTATTGACCGTTGGTCCTACTGCGGGTGTTGATCCTGAAAGTTTTATTCACTCTAAATATATTGTTATCTGGGCATGCAATTCTGTTAGTACTAATCTCCATCACTGGCATATCGTTAAACAAGCCCAGAAAAAAGGCGCAAAGGTTATTGTTATTGACTCTTACTCCTCGAAAACCGCTAAAGAAGCGGATTGGCATATTGCACCCAAGCCTGGAACCGATGGTGCATTAGCAATGGCGATGATTCATACTCTTATTGAAGAAAATTTGGTGGATAAAGAATATGTCGAGAATTATACCGTTGGCTATTCTGAATTGGCTGAGCGAGCTAAAGAAAGAACACCTGAATGGGCAGAACAAATAACAGGTATTCCAGCAGAAGATATTCGACAGTTTGCCAGAGAATATGCGACTACTCCACCCGCAGCGATCCGTCTTGGTGTTGCTTTAGAAAGAAGCTATGGTGGTGGTCAAGCGATTCGAGCAGTAAGCTGTCTCCCCGCTTTAATTGGTGCCTGGCGACATGTAGGCGGTGGTGCATTACAATTTCCCGTATGGGAACATCCGTATAAATTTGATGTGATTAGCCGCCCCGATTTAATTCCTGAAGGTACGCCGGCTGTCAATAACCTTCAACTTGGTCGTATACTGACGGGTGAAATTAAGCTTGATACACCGATTAAGTCCATGATGTGCTGGAATACTAATCCTGTCACCCAAGCACCTGAAACAGACAAAATTATCGAAGGATTAAAACGGGAAGATCTGTTTATGGTTTCAGCAGAACATTTTATCTCTGATACAGCGGCATACGCTGATATTATCTTACCTGCATCCATGGGTGCTGAAATGGAAGATATGCTTCTCTCTTGGGGGCACCTCTATCTGACCTATAATGAGAAATGTATTGAATCACCAGGCGAAGCACTTCCGAATAATGAAATTTTCAGACGCTTAGCCAAACGCATGGGGTATGAAGAAGAGAATTTTAAATGGTCAGACAGTGAGTGCCTTGAGCATTATGTAGACTGGGATTCTCCTGCTTGTGATGGTATTGATTTGGCTTATATGAGAAAACACGGCTTTGCACGATTAACCGTTGGTAACAAAGATAATCGAGCACCGCATAAAGAAGGTAACTTTCCAACCCCATCCGGTAAATGTGAATTCAAACTGGACGGAGCAACTAACTTTGTTGCAGGGCCTTTCCGCCAAATGTATGAAGGATTTCAATCAGGGGAAGTGTTAGATGATCTACCAGATTATGTCGCATCAAGAGAAACACCTGAAAGCAACCCAGAACTCGCGAAAAAATATCCTTTGAATATCATTTCACCCAAAAGTCATGGGTTCTTGAATTCCTGTTACGCAAATATGGATCATAAAATTAAAGGGCAAGGAGAGCAATTTGTTTTAATTAGTGCGGATGATGCTAATGCTCGTGATATTAAACAGGATGATAAAGTGCGTGTTTTTAATGATCGTGGCGCGTTTGAAGGTGATGCAAGAATCACTGATGATGTCAATGCAGGTATTATTGTCGCAACATTAGGTTATTGGCGACAGTTAAATAAAGGCACTGTTAATTGTATTAGTTCCGCAGAATTTGTTGATATGGGGCATGCACCAACCTTCTCAGATAATTTGGTTCAGATAGAACTAGCAAGTTGATTTATTTAAAAATATCTGCGCTGAAATAAACTGCTAAACAAAATTTAGTAGTCTATACTTCGCGCGCAGGTCACGGATGCGGAATTTATAGCATCCTTGACTGCACAAAGTATTTAAGACGTGACCTTTAAAGCACTAAAACCGTTAGGTTGTTTAATCATCTCAATCTGAGTTTTAATGCGTTTACGGACGCCTTCAACATGTGAAATAACACCTACAAGCTTACCTTGGATTTTCAAGCTCTCTAATGTTGTCATGACTAAATAGAGAGATTCTTCGTCTAGATTACCAAATCCCTCATCTAAAAATAAGGTATCAATTGCGTGTCCGTTACTTGCTATATCAGCTAACCCTAAAGCCAGAGAAAGACTAACAACAAAACTCTCTCCTCCGGACAATGTTTTCGGTAATCTTCGGACATTTTTTTGTTTAGTATCTTCTATTTCTAATGCTAATCCATGTTCACTTTCTACTTTACGAAGATAATAACGACCACTAATCTTTTCCAGTACTCGATTCGCATGAGACAACAAATTATCAATTAGAGATTGCTGTACTTTATGTCGAAACTCCAAGGCATTTTCATCGGAAACAAATTTAACTTCTACCTCTGTTTCTTCTACAATCGCTTTCTGATTTTCTACACTAGATAAAATTGTTTGATATTTTTCATGTAGGTCGTCTTGTTTTACAAGTTTTCTTTGTAAAGAATCTATTTCCTGTTTAGTAATATCTAATTTTTCCTGAAGAGTTTTTTTCTGCTCTAAAAGCTCTTGTTCAGAAAGTGTTGTTAATTGCTTTACTTTTTCAGTTTCGACTTGCAATTGAATAGCATCAATTTTGCTACTGAAATTGCTAATACTTTCATTTAGACTAGATTGTTTTTGTTGAATTTCTGGCTGGCGATTAACTAATGCAACGGTTTCTTTTAAAGCATTTAAATCTGTTGGCGCGCGCTCAGACTCAATAAACATAGTTTTAGATTTCTCCAGCACACCTTGTTTTAAGCTAGCGACTTCTTTTTCTTGTTGGGAAAAAATGACTTCTTTTTCAGCGATTAATTTTTGTTTTTCAACCAAGGATAAATGTAACCCTGCCAGCTCTTCTTGTTGCATAGCCTCCGAGTATTGTTTTGTTTCTTGATCAAGTTTTTCTATTTTAGATTCGCAATCTTTATATTTTTCTGCCAAGCTTTTGATTTCATTTGGTAACGGTTGTTGATGTGCAAGCTGATTTTGATACTCTTTTCTGCGATAATTTAAATTTTCAAATAAAGCATCCTCCTTTCCTTTTGCCGGTATTTCTTCACCAAACACTTTTAATTGACCTACAAGTTGTTCTGACAGCGTCTCTTCCTGTGCCTGACTTTGCGCGTAGATTTGTTCTATTTCAATGGATTCTTGTGGGCGATCATTCCATTCCGAGTTTAACACCTCCGCTTCTGTTGATACCCGTTTAAGAGTAACTTCATGGGCTTCAATTGATGACTTTGATTTGGCAACCCGATTTTGTTGCTTAGAGTAATTTTTTAATAACTTTGTTATGTTGCTTAGCTCTAGCTTTTCCTTTTTTAATAAATCCTTCATTAATGAAAGGTTATCCATCTCTATACTGCCAGAGTTGAGTTTATTTGCTAAACTTCTCCATTGTGAACGAACTAACGATAGCTGGTTATCTTTTTTTCCATCTTTAACAGCCTGAACTTCAGCAGCGCTTATTTGTTTTGTCAGACTACTGGCTTCTGCTTCTAAACGTTTAATTTTTTTTTGCTGTTCTACTAATACTTGTTTAGAGTTTGAGACAGCTGGTGGATATTTTTCGTAGGGGTGACTTAATGCACCGCATAAAAAGCAGGGTTTTCCATCGACTAAATGCTCTCTATCCTTTTGCATTTTTTGGAGTAACAATTCATTCTTAATCGCTGCATTTAGAGTTTTAACTATATTTTGTTCTTTTCCTATCACTAACTGTAAATGATCTGCTTCTTCTGTTAGCTCTGTCACTTCTCTGTCTGCACCTTTAGGCACAAATAGCTGACCAAAAAAGCTTTTTTTTCCAAGTTTTGTATTGACACTGGCAAGACTGAGTAGCTCGGTAAAGTCATCTACTCTTTGTTTCTGTTCTGTCCTTAAATCGTGTAATTCTTCAATAGATCTACCGTCAGAAATTGATTCTAAAGCTTCTTCATTTTCTTTAACTTTATTTTTTGAATCCGTAATTTTTTGGTTGATGGTACTGCTAGCCGCTTTTTTCTTCTTGATTGATGCGGTTTTATTTTTTGACCATTTTGAATAGTCTTTTTGTTTTTTTGATAATTCTGTAAGCTCTACCCTTAGTACTTTTAATTTTTCAATTTCAGGAAAGCTTTCCACTAACTTTTTGTCGTTTTCATTTTCAGTTAACCAGCTATTAACAGAACTTAAGGCTAATTTTTTTTCCTCAATTTGTTGGCTTAATAATTTTAAATTTTCTTTTTCTCTCGGTAAATCAGCATTTAATTCAATCAACTTTACTTTTAATTCATCAATACTACTTTTTTGTTGAGAGGGTGTTTTAGTTGAAACCTGTGCGCTTTCATCAAAATTTTGAGTTTTAAGCTGATTTTGTAGCGATTCTAGTTCGCTACGAAAGGAATCTAATGCTTTTTTACTTTGTAGTGTTTCTTCAGTTTTGCTGTCAAGTGTCACTATTTCGTCTGCTATTCCTGATACACTTGGCGTTGATTCAATTTGTTCAAGTATTTTCTGATTTTCTATTAGCTGACTTTTTTCTTGCTCATGTTGTTTTTCTAAAGCTTCAGACTGGTTGTTTAACTCTGATAGAGATTGAAGCCAATTCAACTGTTGTTCAACGCTATTTTGTTCCTGATCTAATTCAACCAATTGTTCATTAAAATCTGCAAGATCATGTTCACTCGCTTCTTTTGCCAACGGATCCAATACTGGAATTGCATTAAGGTCTTGTTCCAGTTGTTGTAGCTGAGTTGTTGCTTCTAAATGGTTGTCTTTAGCCTCTTTTCTATGCCCTTCATAAATATCGGTTCCGCTGATTTTTTCTAGCACATCCATCCGTTCACTTTCTAAAGCATTTAAAAATGCAGCAAAATCACCTTGCGCCAGAACCATTGATCTAGTAAAGCTATGGAAATCCATTCCGGTTATTTCAACTATTTTTTCTCGTACTTGTTGTGTGCCGTCAGCTATTACTTGTTCACTGTCATTCAGCTGAATTAGCTTCATTTCAGGGGGTAAAAGATCAGAAGATGAGTTTTCGTTTCTACGAATCACATGCCAGCTTGATCTGTATTTGTTATCTCCCACTTCAAATTCAACTTCAGCAAGACTTTCTGCCTTAGATTTTGTCATCACAAATTCAGCGGGGCGGTCAAATCGGTAAGTTTCACCATACAAACCTAAAGTAATCACATCTAAAATACTCGACTTACCAGACCCATTAGGCCCTGTAATAGCAAATACACCGCAACCTACAATGGGTGCCCGGTCAAAGTGAATTCGGCTTTCCCCCTCTAGTGAGTTAATATTTTTAAAATAAAGGTTCAGTATTTTCATTGAGTCATTACGCTGATTTAATTCTGATTTAAGCTATTATAATACACACTTGCTAGATAAAACTGATTCTAAACCATATTGCATATGTTAAAGATAAAAAATTATAAAATAATAATTGAACATTGTTTAATTGATGGGTATAGTACACTCTGAAATATCTGATAAGCTTCACAAAGGAGGAATAAGAATGTTAAAAGAATTTTTACACTGGTTGTTAACTTTACTATACAAAGTTGAAGTAAACGGGCTGGATAATTATAAGAAATCTGGTGATAGAGTTCTTATTGTTGCAAACCACACATCTTTTTTAGACCCTTTATTATTGGGAGTATTTTTACCAGATGATATTACCTTTGCGATTAATACTGATATTGCTGAGCGTTGGTGGTTAAAACCTTTTCTGTCCTTATCTCATGTATTTCCAATGAATCCGACTCAGCCTTTGTCTTTAAAAGCACTGATTCGCCATTTAGATAATAAGACTAAAACTGTTATTTTTCCTGAGGGACGTATTACAGTCACAGGGTCATTAATGAAGATTTATGATGGCACAGGAATGGTTGCTGATAAATCGGGGGTATCTATATTGCCTATTCGTATTAGTGGTGCTGAATACACTCCTTTTTCGAGACTAAAAAATGTAGTCCGTTTGCGCTGGTTTCCTAAAATTACTATTGATATTCTTCCTCATACAACGATACATGCTAACGATGAACTTAAGGGTAAAGTAAGACGTAATTATTGCGGTCATCTCCTTGCAGATATTATGAGTGAAATGGTTTTTACTACAGGTCTACAACAGCAAACCATTTTTTCGGCTTTGTTAGAGGCTCGTACAATCCATGGAGGAAAACATACGGTAGCAGAAGATTTAGAAAGAACACCTCTTTCCTATAATGCACTGATTACACGCACCATTGCTATTGGAAATGCCTTAAAAAAAATCACTCAAGAGCAAGAAAATATCGGTATTTTTTTACCAAACTCGGTAAAAACACTCAACGTTATTCTTGGCCTACAGCTTTTCGGTCGAGTACCAGCTATGCTAAATTACTCTACAGGTTCAGGTGGTATGCTTTCAGCTTGTAAAACAGCTGAGGTAAAAACGGTGTTAACTTCTCGGCGCTTTATTGAACTGGGTAAACTCACCAATGAAGCTGAGGCCTTAGAGAAACAAATTAACCTGGTTTATCTGGAAGATTTAGCAGGTAGTATTTCTGCTCTGGATAAATTACAAGCTTTAATTCAATCAAAAACAATAAATTTTTGGTATAAACCTGATCAATTAAGCTCAGAAAGCCCCGCCGTTGTTTTGTTTACATCGGGCTCTGAAGGAGAACCAAAAGGTGTTGTGCTCTCACATACCAATATTCTTGCTAATCATAAACAATTAGTTTCGCGTATTAGTTTTAACTCGCAAGATGTGGTTCTAAACTTTCTTCCAATGTTTCATTCTTTTGGTTTTACTGTTGGGACGATGCTGCCAATATTGAACGGAATGACCACTTTCTTCTACCCTTCACCTCTACATTTTACAGTTATACCTGAAATTGCCTACGATATTGGGGCGACCATTATGTTTGGTACCAACACTTTTTTAGCCTCTTATGCTAAAAAAGCACATGCTTATGATTTTTACACAATGCGCTATGTGGTTGCAGGTGCTGAAAAATTACAAGATAGCACTCGGCAAATATGGGCAGAAAAGTTTGGCATTAGAATATTAGAAGGTTATGGTGCAACAGAAACGGCACCTGTTGCCTCTGTAAATACACCGATGTATTTTAAATCGGGCACAGTAGGGCGCTTAATGCCAAAAATGCAATACAAATTAGAAGATATTCCAGGTATTGAAGATGCTGGAAAGTTACATCTTTATGGCCCGAATATTATGCAAGGCTATTATTTGCCTGATAATCCAGGGAAACTTGTCCCTCCTAAATCAATTTATGGCGATGGATGGTACGATACAGGTGATATCGCCAATGTCGATGAAGATGGGTTTGTTAGCATCCGTGGACGAAGTAAGCGATTTGCGAAAGTGGGTGGAGAAATGATTTCCCTTGCCGCCATTGAACAATTAGCTGTTAGTGCCTGGCCTGATGCAGAACATGCCTCAGCCAGTTTGCCCGACCCTAAAAAAGGAGAGCAAGTTATTTTATTAACGACTCAAGAAGGAGCCGATGCCAAACAATTTCAGGCATTATCAAAAGGGGTTCAATCCATCGCCTTACCGAAAAAAGTATTTGTGGTTGATTTTATTCCCATGTTGGCGACAGGAAAAATAAATTATCCTGAAGTCACTAAATTAGCAGAAAACCTAGTCGAACCTGAGGTTTAATATGAATAAGCAAATTTACCCCCTATTAATTGCTCAGTTTTTATCTGCTTTTGCTGATAATGCGATTTTATTTACAGT
>CAZZIX010000121.1:4649-7838 GCA_964654345.1 uncultured Methylomarinum sp. | reverse complement strand
GCTTCTGCATCGGTAAATTCTTTCTGTAAAGCGCTGACTTGGTCAGCAGTAGCCATAGGATCATCATTCCCATGTAACACCAGTACTTTAGCCTTTATTTTTTTCGCCTGATCGTTTTCTGGTGCATTCAACAACCCATGAAAGGAAACCACTCCTTTAATATCCATACCCGACCGAGCTAGATCAAGCACACATAAGCCTCCAAAACAAAAACCTATGGCGGCAATTTTTTTATCATCAACCCAAGGCAAAAGTTTTACAGCATATAAAGCAGCCTCCATTCTACGCAAGACTAATTTACGATCATCCATAAAAGGTTGCATTAATTCCGCTCCTTCTTCCTTGTTTTGACCCAGAACATCTTTACCATACATATCCACAGCAAAAGCAAAATAACCAAGTTCGGCTAACTTTCTCGCTTTTTCTGCAACAAAATCATTTCGACCAAGCCATGCATGATTAACCATAACAGTCGGTCGCCGGCCCTCTATAGCATCGTTATAGGCAAAAAAACCTTCCAGTAATATATCCCCATCTAGATAACCCACTGTATTTGAAATTATTGCCATCTCACTTCCTCCTATTGACTGATAAAATCATAGGCAACTGTTCTATTGATCAATGGTTTTATCTTGTCATGAAGAATCTTTTTATGCTTAGGATTTTTTAAGTAAGCTTTCAATGCTTCTTCACTTTCCATTGTTACACTCACTGCCACATCAAAAGTATCATCGACAATCTTTCTATCACTAGGCAACACGACACCCACATGGCGATTAACAATACCTGGCAAATCATTTAATTGCTCACTCGCCTTAATAAAAGCCTCTCTTTGCTGTGTATTTCCTGGCTCTTTTAACCAAACCATCACCACATGCGTAACTTTTTTATTTTCTTTAGCTAAAACAAAATTCGCTTGAGAAGATAAACACCCAAACAATACTAATTGCAATAAAATTAAAGTCTTTTTCATAAGATCTCTCCAGATAGTTTTAATGTATTTAAAAAGCCAATAGATGCCTCTTCTACCAAGTCTAACACGCGCTCAAAACCATATTTTCCACCATAATAGGGGTCAGGTACTTCACGTGTAGTAAGGTGTGGCGCATATTCTAAAAAAAACTTAACTTTATCTTTGTATTGTTCTGGGCATGATTCCATTAAAGTTTCATAAATATCTTCATCCATGGCTAACAGATAATCATAATCTTCAAAATCTCCATAGATAACTTTTCTGGCTCTTATTTTAGACAAGTTAACACCCCTGTCTTCCGCCGCTTTTTGCGCCCTCAAGTCTGGAGCCTCCCCGACATGATAAGCATGCGTCCCAGCCGATTCAATATCAAACTGTTTGTCCACCCCTTCTTTTTCAATTAAAAAAGCAAACACACCTTCTGCTGTTGGTGAACGACAAATATTTCCCATGCAAATAAAGAGAATCTTAGTTTTTTTCATATAAACTCAAAGTGTATAAAAATTTAATCATGGCACACAATAAAAAAAACCTCTTTTTTATTGATCTTTCAACTATGTGGACTAACATTATATATTAACCATACTTTTCATTTCTATTTGTAAAAATATTAATAATAAAACTATATTTTAAACAAATAGACAAAAACATTTTTTGGAGAATTTTTTCATGGCAATGATGAACTTACACTCAGTTGGGGTTAAGGTTATTGCACTGACTATGTCAGCATTAACTGTAATATCAATTGCTTTGCTATTTGCTTATGCAAATAATGAAAAACAAAAAGTTATAGACTCCAGCATTACTTCAGCCAAACAGTTACTACTGGTTTCTGAATCCGTCCGAAGTAATACTATCAAGAAATGGAATCAAGGTGTTTTCAGCACGAAACACCTTAGACAAATAATTGAAAATAAAAGCTCTTCTGAAACCAAATCTCTTGTTGTAGCTACAATCCCTGTTGCCACAGCCTGGAATGTGGTTCAGGAAAAAGCAAAAGAAGGAGGTTTTCGCTTTAAAGCACCAAGAGTAGGTGCACGAAACCCAAAAAATGAACCAGATGAAATTGAGCGCGAAGCATTAAGCTATTTTCAAAACAATCCCTCGGCTAGTGAATATAGGTATATTGATGAGGAAAATGAAGAAACTCGTTATTTCAGACCTGTCAAATTAGAAAAACAATGTGAAGTTTGTCATGGAAACCCCAATACATCTCAACAACTTTGGGGAAATACGCAGGGGACTGATATCCTTGGCTATCCAATGGAAAATAAACGTGCAGGTGATTTACATGGTGCTTTTGAAATTATCACCCCTCTTGCAGCAGGCTTTGCAGAGTTACAAAAAGACATTTGGACCGCAATTGGCTTTGTGATAGCAGGCTTAATTGTTATTGCAGGAACTGGATATTTCACAATGAATCAGTTAATTATCACACCGTTAACTGATATAGCCTTAAAACTTCAAGCGATAAGTGGTGGAAATGGAGATTTGACTGCACGCCTTGATGCTGCAAATAGTAAGGCTGAGTTTGCTTGGATTGCCGGTAGCTTCAATAGATTTGTTAAGAAAATCAGTAAAACAGTTATTAGCATCAGCTCTACCAGCGAGCAATTAGCAACGGCTTCACACCAACTTGCCAGCATTACTAAATCAACTGAACAGGGCGTTGATAAACAACTCGCTCAAACAGTGGAAGTAGCGACAGCCATGGATGAAATGACAGCTACAGTTCAAGAGGTTGCACGCAGCGCAATTAACGCTTCAGAGGCAGCATCTACAGCAGATGCTGAATCAAATAATGGAAAAACAATTATTACTCAAGCTGTTGCTGAAATCAATATTCTTGCATCTGAAGTTGAAAATGCAGCTAGTGTTATTCACAAACTTGAAAATGATAGCAATAGTATTGGTGAAGTTCTTAGCGTTATTCAAGGAATTGCCGAACAAACTAATTTACTTGCTCTAAATGCTGCCATTGAAGCAGCTCGTGCAGGTGAACAAGGACGAGGTTTTGCCGTTGTTGCTGACGAAGTTAGAACATTGGCTAGCCGAACACAAAATTCAACATTTGAAATTCAACAAACCATTGACCGTTTGCAACACCATGCCAAAGAAGCCGTTAATGTAATGGAAAATGGCAGGAAACAAGCAATATTAAGCGTAGATCAAGCTGCTTCTGCAGGAGAATCAATTAACACGATTAGTGAACGAAT
>CAZZIX010000121.1:3073-4549 GCA_964654345.1 uncultured Methylomarinum sp. | reverse complement strand
AATCAATTAACTGCTGATATACAGGACAAGCAATGCTTAACAAAGTTACATTAATAGGAAGATTAGGGGCAGACCCGGAAATTAAATATATGCCAAGTGGCGGAGCTGTGACTAATGTTGGATTAGCCACAACACGTAGATGGAAAGATAGACAAACCGGAGAACGCCGTGATGAAACTGAATGGCACCGCGTTACCTTCTTTAATCGAATCGCAGAAATTGCGGGTGAATATTTAAGAAAAGGTAGCCTTGTCTATATTGAAGGTCGTATCCGTACTCGTAAATGGCAAGACCAAAATGGTCAGGATCGGTATACAACTGAAATTATCGCTGAACAGATGCAAATGCTTGATAGCAAAAGTGGTGGGACTAGCAACTTTAATAATGACCAGGCATCTAACACTGCTTATAGCGCACCGCAACAAAACACTGCAGCACCCACGCCCACTAATAATCCAAACACGCCACCACCCAGCCAACAAACACCAGAAAACCCACCTCCGGCTGCGTATGAAGACTTTGATGATGACATTCCTTTTTGATTATTATAAAAATTTAACTTGAAAGTGAAGCCAAATATTATGACGGAATAGGCTTCATTTTTTGACCTTAGAACCTGCTCAAGATCTACCGCACTGCTGTTTGGGCGGTGGTCTCGAAATCCTCTTTTACTCCATGCAACCCTGGTTTTTGCGCTCCGTCCGCACATAACTGGCAGCAGTTTGTAACGATCTTGAACAGATTCTTAAAAAACGACCTATTTTCAAGTATTTTCTCTTATTTTTCTTTGAGCCCTTCTTCACAAATATATTTAAATTTTTCAATTTCATCTTTAACTGAAAGACTAAAAACAACAATGTCTCCAGCCTCAAGATCAGTCTCGAAACCTATTTTAACAATTCCGAAATACTGTCCTCCGGGCTCAATTGTCTGTAACCGCAGATAATTTTTATTTAATTTTGAAAAAGTTAATTTATCGACACGTTCTTGATGTGACTCCGAGCCTTGACTACCTATAGAATAAAATAAACGTCCAACTGAATACACTATACTGCCAAAAGGTATAAACCCAGCACCAATACCAACGGCTGTATTACCCACTTGAGCAGCGGTTTTATACCCTCTATCTGCAGCCTCCTCAACTAAATCCTCATAACTATAAATAACTCCTTTGTATGTTTCATCTGGAGATATAAGCTCAACGGCTAAATTATTTTTAGAAAATAGAATGGATTGAGTCGTTGTATTTGTGACTGAAAGACCTATCACTATTTGATCAGAAGAATATTCAAGAACCATTAACTCTGGGTTCAAGAGTGATTGAGAATTTAATTTACTGCTACCTCTTGCATAGGTAACTGCTTGGTTACCTGCCAACTGAGGTTGAAATTGAACACGATTTGTAGAACACCCTGCTATAAAGATAAAAATCAAAATAAAAAGTTTTTTCATCTAATTTACCTGTATTATGAAATA
>CAZZIX010000121.1:0-2973 GCA_964654345.1 uncultured Methylomarinum sp. | reverse complement strand
CCCCTACTGCAACAACTAGTTGAAACACAATTATTTTCTGATGATTCACTTTCAACTGAGATTTTAAACGACCCTAGCAAATGTAGCGAAATAATATTATCTGAACCAAAATTAACCGAATTTAACCAGCATTTAAAAATTAATGCCCGCCTTAGTGCAAAACTAGGTGTCAAATTACTTGATAAATGCATAGAACTACTTCCTTGGGATGGATACATCCAAATTATCAGTGATCCAGTGGTCAAAGCTGATAACCCACGACAAATTTATTTACAGGTCTTAGAATCCCATTTAATCACTCAAAATAACGAGCATTTATCATCTGGCGCATTATGGGAGAAGGCAAGAAAATATATTCACCCCTTTATAGATCAGTTCCATATGGATCTCACCCCATCCATTGATGAGCTAAAATCATTTCTCCCTCTCTATTTACCTAAACATACCTCCACTCAGTTAGATAAAATGCTAACATCACTGGAACTTAAAGAGATGCAGGTAAATGCAGAGGGCATTCAAAGCAATATCCTCTTAGAAATAGAATCTATTCCAACGGAAAAGGCGGCAGAACAACCTTTTACTGAACAGGAACAGAAACAATGGCAACAAAACTGGCAAAGCATGGATGCCTTACTAACGCATACTATTAAACAATACGCAGCAAAAACGGATCTAAAATATCTTAAACTAGAACTTTTAGATATTCTTCTAGATGCTCGCTATCAGCTGGCCGACCTACTAAAGGAAGACCTCGCAACAGATCCTGTTAGACATTGGTTTATTAATAGTTGGTCTAGACTCATTCCTGTGTTAAAAAAAATCAGCGTAAAAAGCCCTAATCACACATCGTTGGCATTAATGACCTTAGTCACTTCGGCCGATGCATTACAAGCATTAGATAAACTAGGCCCAACTATCGGCTTAGATATTTCAATTAATGGTCTTCGAAGATTAGCGAGAATGCTCAACCACTCCCAGTCTATAGATCCGTTAAAATATAATGAAACACTAGACCCCGAACTACTTCGCCTGCTTCAATTAAACTCAGCGAATAATAGTAGTTTTCAGCACCCCTTAAATTTCTGGCCGATCAATTCAGCAACAGCTACTACAAAACCCTTAGATTCTTGGATTCCAAGTATCAATGAACTTGATGCCTACCTACCAAGAATAAGATATCTTCTTCTTAAATCAGCACGGCAATCGCTAAAAAAATCATCACTAACAGCAGAACAAAAAGATATTTTTAAAAAGATTGTAATGGCTACGGCATGGCAAGAAAGTTGCTGGCAACAGTACGAGGTTAAAGGACTAAAATTTTCCCCTCTAAGCTCATCAACGGGTGATACAGGGATTATGCAGATTAATGAAAGAGTGTGGCGCGGTTTTGTAGATCTCCACAAACTGCGTTGGAATATTGCATACAATGCCCAAACAGGCAGTGATATTTTACTTAATTACATGACTCGGTACGCGATTAAAAGTGCCGAGCATAGACAGGAAGGAGGTATTGATAACCTTGCGCGTTCTACCTATTCCACATATAACGGAGGTCCATCACAATCCTCACGCTACCGAAATAGTAAAGCACCTCAAGCATTAAAAAAAATTGATAAAGTCTTTTATGAGAAATACTTAAAGGTCAAACAGGGAAAGGAATTATCTGTGGCTAAATGCTTAGGTCATAGTGGAATAATAAGTAAGCCAAAACTTCAATCCCACAAAAAACCAGTTATCCCTACTGAACAATTATTAAAAGAACCTATTGCTTCAAACAAAACAATCATCCATAGCAAACCCTGGATAAACAAACAGAATAAAAGCTATTTCACTCTACAACTTGGTGTATTTAGCTCAAAACAGGCTGCAACTAATGTCATTCAACACCATAAAGTAACGGGTAACTATGCTATTTTTCAAAATCTAAAAAATCAATATGTAGTCATCTATGGCTACTACTCTACTCATCAAAAAGCAAAAAAGGAAAAGCTACTCTTCAAACAAATATCACCATGGATACGCTCGTTCAAAGATATCCGCTAATGAATACATGGGGTTAGGGTTCGCTATTGCTCTCTGGATCATCAACTTCAAATAATTCTTGAACAAGCCCAATTTTACTCTCTGGAATTTTCCACTCTCTACTCAATAAAACTTTGTTCAACAGAGCATCTAACCACGACCGGCTCGACCGGACTTGTTGAAAAACTAATTTATAAATGCCCTCATCAACCAAAATAGTAAATCCTTCAAGAAATACATCAACAGATTCTTCCTCCCCATCTAGTACCATTTGAGTATGTAACTTTCGCTCTTCGGAATTATAAGAATAATCCCTTAATTGAGCCACCCCTTTAAGCTTTTTATTAGCTGCCCATAAGACCATACTTTTTGGCGTATTATTCAATGCCATTTTTACTAAACTAGTTTTGTAACTCATTCAAGCCATCACTATTAATTATTTAAAAAACCAAAAACCTACAACTCTCTAGTAGCACTAAACTCAATTTCAGGCCAGCGTTCTTCAGTCAGTTGCAAATTAACCCTACTGGTTGCCAGATAAACTAAATAGCCGCCACCATCTTCTGCCAGGTTTTCATAAGCTTTCTTTTTAAACTCTTCTAATTTTTTTGGGTCATCTGCACTAATCCAACGCACTGTATTAATACTGATATTGTCATAAACACATTCAACATTATATTCATTTTTAAGTCGATGAGCCGTTACATCAAATTGTAAAACCCCGACAGCCCCTAAAATCAGATTATTATTTTTTAACGGTTTAAATAATTGGGTTGCCCCCTCTTCTGTTAATTGAACCAAGCCTTTTTGCAAGGCTTTCGCTCGTAATGGATCTTTAAGTACAACACGTCTAAATAATTCGGGGGCAAAATAGGGTATTCCACCAAATTTGAGCGTTTCTCCCTGCGTAAAAGTATCCCCAACAGTAATAGTACCGTGATTATGCAAGCC
>CAZZIX010000120.1:0-7903 GCA_964654345.1 uncultured Methylomarinum sp. | reverse complement strand
TAATGAAGATAAACTTCGTCCGGTCAAGGATGCGGAGTATAGCTTTGGTTATGAGATACTAGCTTTACAAAATCGCTTGGTTTGTCATGAATACATTGAAAACTAGTTAAACTTGCATGATTAACTTGAATATTAAATGTTTTATTTATGGGTAGACAAAGAAATACATTGAATAAACAACGAATAACGCCAGCATGGGTGATGACTAAAATATGTTTTCCGCTGTAAGAGTGGGTTGCACTTTTCCAAGCTAGATTAATTCGATCAAGAAATAGCTCAATATTCTCCCCATTTTTGGGTGTATTATTAGCCGGGTCTTGATAAAAACGCATTAAACGCGTTGAATTTATTTGCTCGGCAGTTTTACCTTCCCATTCACCGAAGTTAATTTCTTGCCAGTTAGAATCAATGCTAAGGGGAATGCTTGTTTTTTTACTCAAATGTTGAGCAAAATCTAAACAGCGAAGAAGAGGTGAGCTGACGATATAATCCCAGCTCTTGTCGGCAACAGCATGGTTCATTTGTTGCCACCCCAACTCTGTTAATAAATCGTCAGTACATCCTCTGTAATAAGACCCACCAGAAACTTCGCCGTGTCGAAGAAAATCAACAGTTGTTATCATTTTTATTGATTACATGTCTTTTTTGGCAGATTTAATAGCTGCTCTTACTGTATTTGGTGCAGTTCCACCTCTGTGTTTTCTTGCCGCAACTGAACCTTCTAATTTTAAAATATCAAAGACATCTTCAGTAATTTCAGCAGAGAATTTTTGCAGTTCTTCTAAAGATATTTCTGATAAGTCTCTTTTAGTGTCCACGCCTAATCGTACCGCTAAACCCACAACTTCATGGGCATCACGAAATGCCATGCCTTTGCGAACTAAATAATCTGCAAGATCGGTTGCTGTAGCAAAGCCCCGTTTTGCAGCGTTGTACATGTTTTCCTTTTTAGCACCAATATGAGGGATCATGTCGGCAAAGGCTCGTAATGAGTTGACTAATGTATCGGCAGTATCAAAAAGAGGCTCTTTGTCTTCTTGATTATCTTTGTTGTAAGCTAATGGTTGGCCTTTCATTAACATTAGTAAAGATATTAAATGCCCAGTCACTCGTCCTGCTTTTCCACGAACTAATTCTGGGACATCAGGGTTTTTCTTTTGTGGCATAATGGATGAACCTGTACAAAATGCATCAGGAATATCAATAAAATCAAATTGTGCACTCGCCCATAAAACCAGTTCTTCTGAGAAACGCGATAAATGCATCATAATTAAACTGCCTGCAGCAGTAAACTCAATTGCAAAATCTCTATCGCTAACAGAATCGAGTGAATTGTTAGAAGGGCGTGAAAAACCTAATAATTCAGCCGTCATTTCCCTGTCAATAGGGTAGCTTGTTCCTGCTAATGCAGCAGCACCCAATGGCATAATATTAATACGTTTGCAGCAGTCTTGTAAGCGTTCTTTATCACGAGAGAGCATTTCAAACCAGGCCATTAAATGATGCCCAAAAGTAACCGGTTGTGCGACTTGTAAATGGGTAAAGCCTGGCATGATAGTATCGGCTTCTTTTTCTGCTAAATCCAGAATGGCATGTTGTAACCGAGAGAGTTGGTCTGTGATATTTGATATTTCACTTCGTAAATAAAGACGGATATCGGTAGCAACCTGATCATTTCTAGATCGTCCTGTGTGTAATTTTTTACCGGCTATACCAATTAAATCAGTCAAGCGTGCTTCAATATTCATATGCACGTCTTCTTGTTTGACAGACCAGTTAAAGACCCCCTTTTTTATTTCTTCACTAATTTTATTTAGACCAGAAAGAATATCTTTCAGTTCTGATTCGCTAAGAATATCTATTTTGCATAGCATTTTTGCGTGAGCTATGGAGCCATCAATATCTTCCTGCGCCAACCGTTGATCAAAATCAACTGAGGCGGTAAATATTTCAACAAAAGCATCGGTTGCTTGAGCAAAGCGAGCGCTGGAAAGTTTATCTGTATTGACTGAGGCCATTTAAAATTTATAAAAAGTCTGAAAGACAACAATTATACCGCTAAACTCGTTTTCCATTTCTCTAAATCGGATTACAATACACGGTCTAACTAAATAATATTCAGGAATCATTTTGGCAAAAAAAATAATTCGTATTGCAACACGTAAAAGTCCTTTGGCGTTGTGGCAAGCAGAGCATGTAGCAGAAAGATTGGAGCAAGCATTTCCTGACCTAAAAACAGAATTAGTTAAAATGGTGACAAAAGGAGATAAAATTCTTGATGCCCCTTTGGCAAAAATAGGTGGAAAAGGTCTATTTGTAAAAGAATTAGAAGTCGGTATGCTTGAAAATAGAGCTGATATTGCCGTTCATTCAATGAAAGATGTGCCTGTTGAATTTCCAGAAGGGCTACATTTGGCTGCAATTTTGAATAGAGAGGATCCGACGGATGCTTTTGTGTCAAATAACTATGGTTCATTAAAAGAATTGCCGACAAATGCAAAAATTGGAACTTCAAGCTTACGTAGACAATGCCAGATTAAAGAAAAATTTCCTGATGCAGAGATTTTATCGTTAAGAGGTAACGTAAATACCCGTTTAGCAAAATTAGATGCAGGAGAATACGATGCTATTATATTAGCTTCTGCTGGATTAAAACGCTTGGGTATGGGGGATAGAATTACAGAATGTTTGGAGCCAAATATCAGTTTGCCAGCAATAGGGCAGGGCGCTATAGGGATCGAATGTAGGATTGATGATAAAGAAACTAATGAACTCTTAAATGTTTTACATGATTCGGAAACAACGATTCGAGTGACAGCAGAGCGAGCGATGAATGCTCGATTAAAGGGTGGTTGTCAAGTGCCCATTGCAGGTTTTGCTGAGTTACAGGGTGACCAAATAAGAATGAGAGGCTTGGTTGGCGCGCCAGATGGGTCTGTACTTTATAGATCAGAAAAACAAGGGAGCTTCGATCAGGCGGAACAAATAGGTCAAGCAGTGGCTGACGATTTGTTGGCTCAGGGTGCTGATAAAATCTTACAAGCATTGGTGTAGTGACTAAACCTTCAGAACAATACAACATCTTAGTCACGCGCCCTAAGCATCAAGCGAATATCTTATGTGAGTTGATTGAGCAACAAGGCTGGAATGCAATTCGATTTCCAACATTAGAAATTGTTGCCTTAAATGATGGTAAAATCAGCGAGCAGATTGAAAGAATAAACCAGTATCAATGGTTGATTTTTATTAGTGTTAATGCAGTTAATTTTGCACTGAGCGCAAATGATGGCAAAATAGAGCAGTTTAAGCAGAGTTCCATCGCCGCGGTTGGGAAATCTACAGAAAAATCTTTGCATACTATTGGCTTACCTTCAGTATTGGTTCCAGATTCTAATTTTAATACGGAAGGTTTGTTAGCGACAAAAGAAATGAATCATGTAAAGGGGATGACCTGTTTGATTGTTCGAGGTGATGGAGGGCGAGAAACTTTAGCTAATACTTTGCGAGAACGAGGTGCAACGGTTGATTACATGGAAGTTTACACAAGAAAAATGCCTATTTGCAATAATTTAAAAGTGGCAAATATGCTTAAGCTTGATAGTTTAGATGTAATAACCATTACAAGTGGTGATGCTTTAAAAAACTTGTTGGCAATGATAGCTGAAGAATTGCATGATAAGCTAATATCAATCCCACTAATTGTTATTAGTAAAAGAATTAAAGAACTGGCTGAACAAAATGGGTTTAAACACATTATTGTTACAGAAAGACCAGGGGATACAGCAATTATTGAGGCAGCGGTAGAAATTAAAGCTTTAGGAACGGGAACATGATTGAATCCTAAGTAGAGGCTAAAAGTTAAATACCGTACTTAACAATAATAACTAAAGAGGAAGAGTGTGAGCGAAGAACAGGTGAAGAATAAAGAGCAGGTTCAAAGTCAACCTGTGGAAGTAAAACAAAAAAAATCTAAAGCCGGGCTTATTTTTGGCATAATTAATTCGATTCTTATTCTTGCATTAGCGGGTGGTGGCTTTTATTTATTGCAAGCAATGAAAGAAAAGCAAACTGATCAAGAAAGTGATATTAATAAAGGAGATCAACGGGAGATAGAAGCGAGCAAAGAGCTTAATTCCTTTCAATCCCAATTAGCAACTATGCAATCACAAATTGCTGGTTTCAATAAAGAGCTTGCAGGAAAAGATAATCATTTCACAAAAACATTAGCTGATTTTTCTCAGTTGCATACTGAAAAGCAAAATGCTACCCGAAAAGGATTACAAGCCGAAATTACCCAAGTTAAACGGCAGCTAGGTAAAACTAGAGGAGATTGGTTAATCGCTGATGCTGAGTATTTACTAAGCATTGCTAATCAGCGTTTACATTTAGTGGGTGATGTTAATACAGCAAGAATGGCATTTGAAGCTGCTGATCAAAGACTAAGAGAAAGTGGTGATACCGCTGTATTTAAAGTACGTGAACAGATAACAAAAGAGATAGCAGGACTGCGTGGTGTTAAAGTGCCTGATGTTGTTGGAATGCATGCGTCGATACAGCTTTTAAAAGATAAAGTACCTAATTTGGCAGTGCGTTTACCTTATGCGGGTAAACCTTTAACCGAATCTAAACAAATACATAACCATGATGAAGAACAAGAAAATGATCATGGGTTATTAAATTCTGTGTTACATCAATTAGAGGGGTATGTCACTGTAAAACATACAGATCAAGCGGTAGCTCATATCCTGACGGAAGAAGAGGTTAGCTTTATAAGACAGCAACTAGGTGTCAAGTTTGAATTTATAAAAATAGCTTTAGTTCAGCAGAATGATGCTATTTATCAAGCAAGCATTGTTGATGCAAAAAAATGGGTGAAGGATAATTTTACAATTAACCCTCAATCTATTCGCGTTTTGGAAGAGTTGGGTCGATTAAGTACCATTCATCTTCGAACTAATTTTCCTGATGTTAGCAAATCATTAAAAATGATTAAAGACATTACAAAATTGAGAATAGAGACAGATAAACGGCAGGAGCCAACTGAATCAAATAAGAAAACTTTAGATGATAAAAAAAATAAGTCAAAGCCCAAAAGGGCTCCAATGAAGCCAGAACAAAAATCTTCAAACATTCAAACTGATGCAGCTAAAACTGAGCCTGTTTCAGATAAAGTAAAACCTTAGGCGAGAGAAAATAGTATGAAAAAGATCATTTATTTTCTGATAGTTCTAAGTATTGCCATTCTTGCAGCTTATTTTGTCAATAACTGGATATCACAATATGATAATCCTGGTTATGTTTTGATGGGACTTGGGCATTGGTCATTAGAAACTTCTTTAATTGTTTTTTTAACTGCGATGGCTCTTGGGTTTATTGTCTTTTATACTTTTTTTAGGCTTTTGGGGAGCTTATTTCGTTTACCAGGAAAAATTAAAAGTAAAGGAAAGAACGTTAAATTTAATCGCTCTCAAGAAGCTTTAATTTCTGGTCTGGTAGATTCTGCCGAAGGAAATTGGGAAAAAGCAGAAAAAACTTTAATTAAACATGCTTCAAACAGTGGAGCACCTTTACTTCATTATTTAACGGCTGCTAGAGCTGCACAATCTCGTGGTGCGATAGAAAAAAGAGACGAATACTTAAGAAAGGCCACGAATGAGTCCGGTGAAACAGATATTGCAGTTGGCCTTACCCAGGCCGAATTGCATTTGGATTCAAACCAATTTGATCAGGCTTTAGAAGCATTAACTAATTTGCAATCCATAGATCCTAAGCATGCCAGTGTTTTAAAAATGTTACATCAGACATATCATAAAATTGGGGACTGGGAAGGAATGCGTACATTAATTCCATCACTTCATCAAAATAAAGTGATGCTAGAAGCTGAAGTTAAATTGCTTGAAAGTGAAACCTTTAGCCGGTTATTAAAACAAGCTGCGAAACAAAAGGATGCAAAAAAAATTCAGGAACTCTGGATCGATATTCCTTTACACATTAAATCAACTCAAGGGATTACAATAATATATTTCGCTGCTCTAATTGAAGCAAACGCAGGTGCTACAATAGAAGAAGAAATGGCAAACTCTATTGTTAAAAACTGGGATGAAACAGTATTGGTTATCTATGGAAACGTAGAGTCAGATGACTATCCAAAGCAATTACAAACTGCTGAGCAATGGTTATCAATTCATTCAAATAATGCAGTGTTACTAAGAATACTAGGGAAAATTAGCATAAAATGTAATGAAATGGAAAAAGCAGAACAGTATTTAACCAAGAGTGTTGGAATAGAGCCGACTGTAGCCGCTTACCAGCTGCTGGGTGATGTTCTTATTAAAAAAGGCGATACCCTTAAAGCGAGTGAAAGTTATAAAAAAGGATTAGAGTTAGCATCTAGTGAGATTGTCAGTCAGGTCGAAAGTATTTCAGAGTAAAACATTAAATAATGCAAACAGTTTTACGACAGTTAGGACTGGTGGATTATGAATCAGTCTGGAGAGAAATGCAGGCTTTTACTCTTGAAAGGGATAAACAAACAGTTGATGAAATATGGATCGTAGAACACAACCCTGTCTACACTTTGGGTCTTAGTGCTAAAAGAGAACATCTACTTAATACTGAAAACAAAATTCAGGTTATTGAAACAGATCGAGGGGGGCAAGCAACTTATCATGGACATGGACAGTTAGTTATTTATCCTCTACTGGATGTAGAGAGATTGAATATTAGTGTTAGGCAGATAATAACGATACTTGAAAATGCGATGATTGCAACATTGTCTCAATATGGGATTAAGTCTGAAGCAAAGGCTGATGCTCCTGGGGTTTATATAGACAATAAAAAAATTGGTTCTGTTGGGTTAAGAGTTAAAAGAGGTTGTTGTTATCATGGTTTGAGCCTTAATAATAATATGGATTTATCACCTTTTGATCATATTAACACCTGTGGCTTCCCGTTTTTAGAAGTGACTCAACTTGCTGATTTAAATGTGAATGTCAAAACTTATGAATTAGCTATACCTGTTGTCCATTCTATTTTACAAGCAATAAAATAATGAGTTTAAAAGCACCTTCAAGAGCAACGCCACAAACACATCAGCGGAATGCTGAAAAACTAGCAAGAATACCGATAAAGGTTGAGACTAATGGGGAAGTTTTACGGAAACCCGATTGGATTCGAGTAAAAATCTCTGCGAATGAAGAAATAACCCGGATCAAAAAAACCTTAAGGGAAAATAATTTACATACTGTTTGTGAAGAAGCTGCTTGTCCTAATTTGGCAGAATGTTTTAGTCATGGCACCGCCACATTTATGATTATGGGCGATATTTGTACTCGCCGCTGCCCTTTTTGTGATGTTGCGCATGGTAAACCTAAGCCATTAGATCAGCAAGAACCCTTAAACTTGGCAAAAACAATTAAAGCGATGTCTTTAAACTATGTCGTCATTACCTCGGTTGATCGTGATGATTTAAGAGATGGTGGAGCAGGGCATTTTGTAGATTGTATAAAAGCCATTCGTGAACATTCTCCAAAAACTAAAATTGAAGTACTCGTCCCTGATTTTCGTGGTCGCATGGATAAAGCAGTGGAAATATTACGGGAGCAACCTAGTGATGTGTTTAATCATAATTTGGAAACAGTCCCTCGATTGTATAAACAAGCTAGGCCTGGGGCAAAATATCAGGAATCCTTATCTTTATTAAAAAAATATAAAGACCTTTTGCCGCAAGCGAAAACAAAATCAGGCATTATGCTAGGGCTTGGTGAACAAGAGGATGAAGTGAATCAGGTAATGAAAGACCTGCGAGAACATGGATGTAGTATGTTGACATTGGGCCAATATTTACAGCCAAGTAAAGACCATCTGCCGGTTAAAGAATATATTACACCGAAACAATTTGACC
>CAZZIX010000119.1:6622-7910 GCA_964654345.1 uncultured Methylomarinum sp. | reverse complement strand
CCAACTTTAAGTACAACAGGTTCATCAAATGTTGCTCTAGGTGATGTATACACGTTAAATCTATCGGTTGTTGATCCAGGGGAAGACACCATTACCGAGTGGACGATTAACTGGGGTGATGGAACAATTGAAACTATTGTTGGGAACCCTTCGGTGGTTACACATACTTACACCAATGGTGGATTTACGAATAATATCCTAGCATCAGCAACTGATGAGGATGGGACTTATCTGCAAAATGAATTGTTGGTAGTCGATTTTAATCGCGAAAGTATATTTCGTTTTGCGCCTACGACGGGAGAGTTTATTAGTGAATTTGGTATGGCAAATTTACCTAGTGAACCTGGGTTTAAAGATCCCATTGATATAAAGATTGGTCCAGATGGATTTTTGTACGTTAGTAGTGAAGTGTCAAAAGATATTCTTCGTTTTAATGCAACGACAGGTGCCTATCATGATACTTTTATAAGTGCAGGATCAATACCTGAATTACAACGTGTAGAGGGGTTTGATTTTGGCCCAGATGGAAACCTTTATGTTGCGGACTGGTCGGCTAACAAAGTAATACAATTTGATATAGCAGATGGCTCATATATGAGTGATTTTGTATCAGCGGGTAAAACCGGAGGAAATGGTGGGCTAACTCAACCTTACGGGGTAGTTTTTGGTTCTGATGGGTATCTTTATGTTAATAGCTACAATGGAAATCAGATCATTCGCTATGGTGCTGAAGATGGCATTTTTGATAAAGTTTTTGTTACGGAAGATACCGCTCTTTTAGAAACGCCTGAGGAAATGGTGTTTGGGCCAGATGGCAAACTATATGTTGCTAGTTTAACAACGGGTAGTGTTGTCAGGTATGACAGTTTGGGCGTAGGCGAAGTGTTTATTGCTCCTAATAGTGGCTCTCTTGTAGAGCCGGCAGGTATTGCATTCGGTCCTGATGGTGATGTTTATATATCTGATTTTGCCGATGGTAAAATTATACGTTATAACTCAGATGGTACATTTTCAGGTACAGATTATGTTGTTAAGGGTGATAGTAATCTTAAAGCCCCTGTGTTTATAGAGTTTGTACCAGGACAACAAGTTACCGTTGTTAATACAAATCAAACCCCTGTTATTACCGATCAATCGTTTTCGCTGCCTGAAAACAGTCCTGATGGAAATACTGTTGGCACCGTTGTCGCTACAGACCCCGATGTAGGTGATAATCTAAGTTATACCCTCACAGCAGGCAACGATTTGAATGCCTTTGCCATGAGTAATGCTGGAGTAATTACGATTG
>CAZZIX010000119.1:0-6522 GCA_964654345.1 uncultured Methylomarinum sp. | reverse complement strand
AGTAGCCAGCTAGATTTTGAAACCAATCCAATATTTAATCTAACCGTTCAAGTCAGGGATGATGGCATAGGAAACTTAAATGACACAGCCATAATAACGATTAATTTAACGGATGTTAACGAACAACCTGTGATTAATGATCAACTTTTTTTACTTTCTGAAAATAGTCTTAATGGAAGTATTGTTGGCGCAGTGGTAGCTAGTGATTCTGACACAGTAGATAATTTGGCATTTTCAATTATTGCAGGAAATGATGCCAATGTTTTTGAAATCAATAGTGTTTCAGGAGAAATTACGCTTGTAGATGATAATCAACTAGATTATGAAACACTTGCAAGGTACAGCCTGACGATTAAAGTAACTGATAATGGACTAGGAAATCTAAGCGATACAGCTACAATAAATATTGACTTAATAGAAATTAATGAATTGCCTAATTCACTTTTGTTGTCCCAAAATACAATAGATGAAAATATTGATACCAGCGGTGGTGTAACCGTTGGTTTACTAACGGCAGCTGATAAAGGTTCGAATGGCTTTCAGATTATAGGCGGTGCAGATCGAGCTAATTTTTCATTAGGAGGGATTAATCAGAATGAATTAATTCTTAAGGATGGAGTGCTGAATTTTGAAAATCAGTCATCTTATCAAGTAATTGTTAGTGCAATAGATTCAAAGGGAGTGAGGTATGAGGATACCTTTACTATTAATGTTAATAACCTTAACGAACTGCCAGTCATTACATCAAGTAATTCATTTACGCTTGAAGAAAATATTAGCAGTATAGCAACGGTTATTGCAGAAGATGAAGATCAACCAGTTCAAAAATTAAGCTTTTCTCTTACTGGGGGAGCAGATAGTGAATTATTTTTATTAGATAGTGACACGGGAGAGCTATCATTTAAGACAGCACCTGATTTTGAAAACCCTGATGACTCCACTGCTGAAAATGTTTACATAGTCGAGATTACTGTTGATGACGGAAATGGAGGTATCTATACTCAACCCGTATCTATACAAATTGAAAATGCGGCAGAAGCACCCGAGTTGTCAGATCAATCTGTTGTTATTGAAGAGCAAAGTAATGTGGGGTCATTAGTTACAACTTTAGTTGCGAATGATCCTGATATTAATGAAACATTTTCTTATAGCATTGTAGAGGGTAATTTATCAGATGCTTTTAGTATTGATAATACTGGGCAGTTAATTGTTAGTAATCCAGAATTACTCATTAATCAGGATAATTCCATTGTTTCTGTTGTGATTCAAGTAACTGATAGTCAAGGACTTACCGATACATCTGTTGTACGAATAGAGATTCAAAACATTCTACCAGATACTTCAACATCAAAAGCAGAGTCAGAACTTGAAAATCAAGATGAGTTTGTCTTTTCAGTTTTAACGGAAATACCTTTAGAAGATGTTACAAATTTAACAAAGAATGAAACAGCTTCTATCCCTGAGCTTAATGAAACTGAAACGATAGAGCAAGCCAAAACAGAAGATAATACGGTAATTGAAAATACGGAAAATATAGGTATTGATGCAGGGCAAGGTGCTGTAGAGAGTGGAAATATGGGAATAGAGGCGGAAACAATACGAGAAAAGTTTTCAGTCTCTACTCAGAAATATAGTGGAAACAAAGAAGATAATAGTTGGACGTCTAAAAATATTTTAATTAAAGCTAAAGCTCTAATGATAAACAATGTTCTATCACCTCAATTTTCATATTTTGATATTGAAGCAAATGCGCTGAAAACCTTAATGCAGGAGGGTGGTTTTTCTGAAAGACTGGATGAGCTACGTGAGCAAATACAGGAAAACACTCATTTCGAAAAAACAATCGTTGGTTCAAGTATCACACTAACTACCGGGTTATCTATTGGCTATGTTATTTGGTTGGTGCGTGGTGGTGTGCTTTTAAGTAGTGTACTTTCAACATTACCTGCTTGGAGAATGATTGACCCACTGCCTGTCATTTCCAGTCTTAATGGAACGCTGGGCGATGATGATAAAAATGGTGATTCACTCGCATCTTTAATCAAAAAAGGAAGCGCGGTTGTTAAAGCTAAAGTTCAAGCCTCCAAACCACCGAATGATTAAAATGAGAACAATTTATTCTACAAAAAAGGACATAAAATGAAAGGCTTGTCAGCAAAATTTCATATAGCAATGGGACAGGCATTTATTGTTGTTAGTTTATTACTGTCTGCCTTATATCTAGAATTAATTCCTGATCAAACTGCGGAGATCAGGAATAGTCGTGCATCACTTGCAGAAACAATTGCAATTAATAGTTCTGCATTAATTTATCAGAAGGATCTTCAACGCTTAAAAGCCAATTTAGAATTGATTGTAACCCGAAATAATGATATTCAATCAGCGGCTATCAGATATAAAACTGGAAAATTAATTGTTTCAATTAATAATCATGAGCAACTTTGGGAGAAATTAGAGGATGAATATTCAACAGATTCACAGCTACTTGTTCCTCTTTGGGCAGGTAAGAAAAAATGGGGCGTTATAGAGCTTAAATATAGAGAGCTTTCAGGAAAAGGGTGGCGGGGCGTCGTTTTTTCTAACAAATTTCAATTAATAGCTTTTATAGCAATCAGTAGCTTTATCTCGTTTTATTTTTATCTTTCCAAGATGTTGAGGCAGCTGGATCCGTCTCGTGCTGTACCTGGTCGTGTACGTTCTGCTTTAGATACATTGACTGAAGGGTTGCTTGTTGTCGATCCTAATGAATATATTGTATTAGCAAATGAGGCGTTTGCTAAGGTGGTCGGAAAAACACCTGACGAGCTTGTTGGTCAAAACGCAACAACTTTAAACTGGTCAAAAAATGATAAAGAAGATGAGCAGCAGGCGATTAGTTTTCCTTGGTTAGATGCGATTGAACAGAATATTGATATTAGAAATCGCATGATTTATTTAAAGGATGCTCAGGGAATAAAACGAACCTTTATTGTCAACTGTTCTTTAGTGTTAAGTGATGGTAATAAGAGTAATGGCGTTTTAATTAGCTTTCAGGATGTGACAGAGCTTGAAAAAAAGGAAATTGAGTTACGAAAATCTAAAAATCAGGCAGAATCAGCTAACAGAGCGAAAAGTGAATTTCTTGCCAATATGAGTCATGAAATTCGTACCCCAATGAATGCAATTCTTGGTTTTACCGAAGTATTACAACGAGGATATGGTGGTGATAAAACAGACTCAAAAAAGCATTTGGAAACGATTCATTCAAGTGGTCAGCATCTTTTAGGTTTGATAAACGATATTCTTGATTTGTCAAAAGTTGAAGCGGGTCACCTTGAAGTTGAAAAAATTGAGTGTGTGCCACAAGAAGTGATTAGTGATGTGGTAAATGTGCTGTCGGTTCGTGCAAGAGAAAAAAATATTTTTTTGGATTTTAAAGTTGAAGGGAAAATTCCAGAGACAATCCAATCAGATCCTTCTCGATTGCGTCAGATTGTAACTAATCTTATTGGAAATGCGATTAAATTTACAGATAAAGGGGGCGTAACCGTTTGTCTTAAAGCATCAATAGGAGAAGAGCCAAAAGTCAAGATTGATATTACTGATACTGGAATTGGGATGGAAAAAGAAAGTCTTGGTTCTATTTTTGACCCCTTTGTTCAGGCAGATAGCACGGTGACTAGACGGTTTGGTGGTACAGGCTTAGGGCTTGCAATCAGTAATAAATTTGCTAAAGCACTGGGTGGTGATATTACTGTTACCAGTGAACCTGGAAAGGGTAGTGTTTTTTCTGTGTTTATAAATCCAGGGTCACTTGAAGGTGTACAGTTTTTAGAGCCGGAAATTGTTCTTGGTAATGTGACGCAAACAAAACAACAGATTCAAAAATTTTGGCAGTTTCCTGCTTCTCAGGTTTTGGTTGTTGATGATGGTAATGAAAATAGAGAATTGCTGGAGCTGGTCTTAAATGATATTGGACTTAATGTAGAAACCGCAATTAATGGAAAAGAAGCGTTAGATAAAGCATTAGAAACATCTTTTGATATTATTTTAATGGATGTGCAGATGCCGGTTATGGATGGTTTTACAGCGGTTAAAAAAATGCGGGAAGCTGGTTTAAAATGTCCTGTTGTTGCTTTGACAGCCCACGCCATGAAAGGGTTTGAGGAAGAATGTTTTGCCGCTGGCTATTCTGGTTATCAACCTAAACCGATAGAAATCGATAAACTTATTGATCTACTGGCAGAAGAATTAGGCGCCAAACAATGTGATCAAAAGCCAAATAGTGTAAATGAGCCGCTGCATAGGGAGTTATCTGTCGATGATGAAAACAAGTCAAGCCCGGACAAAATTGAACCCATTTATTCTAGGCTGGGGGCTATTCCAAAATTTCATCCAGTCATTGCAAAGTTTATATCGCGTGTTGAGGAGCAAGTATCAGCAATGCATAAGGCACTACATGAAAAAGATTTTGATGCCTTAATCAACCTAGGACATTGGTTAAAAGGTGCAGGTGGAACAGTAGGCTATGATGTTTTTACTGAGCCAGCAGCTTCCTTAGAAGATTTTGCCAGGGAAGAAAGCAGAAATGGTTGTGATGAGGTGATTATTAATATACAGCAATTGAGTGAAAGACTTGTTATTGCTGAAAATATAGATTAAATCAGGCATAAAATAAATAGCCAGCTACAATTAATAGTGAAACTTTATTTTTTTGGCACTGTTTACTTAAAAATAACAGCTTACATAGCTACTGCTGATGCTTAAGCTGATGAATAAACTTTAAAGAAAAGAAAGATAAATTTGTATGAAAGCACTCCCTAATAATCTTGATCCAGCTAAAATGGATCAGAATGAATTTTCTGCTGAACAAGAAAGCCAGTTTGATAATTTAACTGGTGCTAAAATTATGATGATTGATGATGAGCCTATTAACTCTGAAATGGTCAAAATATTTCTAGAGGAAGTAGGATACGAGCATTTTATTACCGTTGATGACTCGGTAAAAGCATTCGATTTAATCGCTTCTGAAAAGCCTGATGTTGTTTTGCTTGATCTAATGATGCCAGAAGTGAGTGGCTTTGATATTTTAAAGCAAGTCCGAGCGGATAAAAAGCTAAAATACACCCCAATTATTATTTTGACATCTTCTACAGATGCAGAAACTAAAATGAAAGCATTGCGCTTAGGCGCTAATGATTTTTTAGGCAAACCCGTTGATCCAAGTGAGTTAGTTTTACGAATTAGAAATACACTGGCTGCAAAAGTTTATCAGGACAGGTTGGCACATTTTGATGTTTTAACTGACTTACCTAATCGACAAACTTTTATTAGTCATTTGGATTGGGCTTTACATAAGTCAAAGAAAGAACAAATTTCAGGGGCAGTTTTAAAATTAGATTTAGATCGATTTAAAGAGATTAACGATACACTAGGACCAGAAGTTGGCGATGTATTGTTACAAGAAGTGGCACGGCGCTTAATAGAATGTCTTAGATATGGGGATACAGTCGGTAGGTTTGGACAGGATTTGTCTCAAACTGGTTTGTCTAGAATTGGAGGTAATGAATTTGCAGTGTTACTACCAAGTTTAAGACAACTTGATGATATTGTGCCTATAGCAGAGAGAGTTTTACAATCACTAGTGCCTGCATTCCATCCTCAGCAACATGAGCTGTATATTACATGCAGTGTTGGAATAGCTGTCTTCCCTCGAGATGGACATGAAATAAATACTTTACTTAAGCATGCGGATATTGCCTTATCACATGCTAAACAGAAAGGCGGTAATTGTTATCAATTTTATGCTGATGGACTAAATACTAAGTCAGTAGCACGATTAAAAATGGCAAATGACTTGCGCAAAGCTGCTGACCGTGGTGAATTAGAAATGTTTTATCAACCAAAAATAAATGTCCATACTGGGCAACTTATTGGTGGGGAAGCATTGATGCGCTGGAATCATCCTAAATTAGGGTTGGTCTCACCCGGTATTTTTATTCCATTGGCTGAGGATATTAATCTATTACCTGAGATAGATGAATGGGCTTTTCTAACAACTTGTGAGCAGTTAGTTGAATGGCAAAAAATGGGCAAAAAAATTGTTCCTGTTTCAATTAATATTACAAGTCAAAGTTTTCGACAGGGTAGGGTGGTAGGGACGGTTAGAAATGTACTCAATAAATCTGGATTGGCTCCTAAGCACGTAAAATTAGAGCTGACAGAAAGTGCCATTATGGAAAATGCAAAAGAAAATATAGAAGTCTTGTATAAATTAAAAGAGGAAGGGATAAAACTTTCAATTGATGACTTTGGGACAGGTTATTCATCATTAAGTTATTTAAATCGTTTCCCTATTGATGAATTAAAAATTGATCAATCTTTTATTGGAAGTATTCTTACAGAGCCAAGTAATTTGGCTATCGTTAAAGCAATTCTTGCGATGGCAGGTAGTCTTGATTTGCATGTTGTCGCAGAAGGTGTTGAAACAAAAGAACAGTTAATGATGCTTCAAAGTCTTAATTGTCTTGAATACCAAGGGTA
>CAZZIX010000118.1:0-7980 GCA_964654345.1 uncultured Methylomarinum sp. | reverse complement strand
CTATCATTTCTTCAGCTATTTTTGGAATATCTTTTAAATTTTCTAGAGCAAACCAAAAACGTGAAAGAATAAACAGAGGTAATAAGGATAAAAAACTAACGCCCAAACTCATGCTTAAAGAAAAATGATGCAAATGGAACAAATAGATAAAAACCCAGATAATGACAGCCAATGAGATCATTAATAACAGACCCAATGCATCAGCTAAATCATCAACCAAAGGTAATAATAATTGAAATGATTGCTTTAATCGACTTAAGGTTGATGCTTCTTCAGACATAGTTTAAAAAAATATTAACTTGCTCGTTTTACTGCTTTATCAAGTTTTCGACATTGCCCTGCATCAAGCCATCTTTCACACCAGACATTGAGTGCAATTGCACTTCCATTCATCAAGAGAAATTCTCGTTTTGCCAGACCTGGTTGAGCTTTAGGCCACCACGACCTTAACTCAAATTGCTTTTGTAGGTAATCACACGACAGCTGAAGATTACTCTCTGTTATACTCATATTAGTTATTTTCATCACATACTACTACAACTGATTAGATAAAAAGATATAAGTTATTCTTTATCCCAAGCTTTGTCAATCAACAGAGAATACCAATACAGGAGTGAGGGGGGTAATTACCTTCGGATTTGACTCCCCAGAAGCTTCTGACATTATAAAATCCTCACTCTATAGTCAAATCTGCTAGTCCATACCAGTCGATTGATGATTTTTCCTGCGTTTGATCAAGATAATCAGGAAGCAGGTCATTAAGAATGTACTGTAACCCATAAATATCTTGCTCATTAAGTTCTTGATCTATTTGTTCAAACAAATCATTTATTTCTTTAATTGTATTCATGACTTCAACCCTACATTGCTTATTAAGTTGAATTCATTTTGCCTTGTCGATAATAGTTTTTCTGTTAATTATTCACTTTTTTTTAGTGAATAATTAACATTTTAAGGTCGAAGATTAATATTAATTGCCCCAAAAGTTTTCGCAGTACCGACATTTTTAAGCTAGTTGTCGTCTTTAAAAGCTTACTTCTTTCTCAAAGGCACCATTTTATTTTCATTTCACAAAAAATCACTACTACCTAACTTATGCGAATGAGGACCAGAAGATATTTTGGTGATTTTTTTTAGAACTGAAATCGCAATTAATTTATCAATTTGGGGAGTAAAGTGACCATCTGAAATAAAATTTGTTAATGTAGTTGCTGGAAATTCATTATGTGTACTATAGAATGGAATATTTTTTTCATCTAAAACAGGCTGTAACATTGAATATAAATGATCATTAAAACCACGATCATTAAATAAAACCACCAATGGAATAGCACCATCACTATGAACTTGTTTCGCAAAATCTATAACAAGAGCTCTACTTAAGTCAATTAATCTATCTGCGTTTTTATATCCGCTTTTATCATGATACTTCTGAACTACTTTTAAAGCATGTTTTTGCCCCCATGCCCGTTTTAATAATTTTGTATAAATTGATTTATCTGTAAAATTACTTGAGAAAAGGACTGAATTATAATATGAATCCTCTTTTTCCAAGGTTTCTTTAATATGATTCCAACTACTTTCATTATTCATTATTTTTCGAAACTCTGATAAAGAATTAATTTTAATTTGTTTTTTTAGCAAATTATTTTTTGAGTCAATATGATACCTAGGGTAAAAATGAGGTACTGGACTTTCAAAATTTGCAGTCATATGTGAAAGTGAATTTATCCTGGGTACGCTAGAGGCAAGAATTCCTAATATTACAATATCGCCCTTATTATGAGGTCGATGCTGCTGATAATAATCATATGAATGATTGAGAGGAGCTGATGGCCCGGCAAACATTCTTACATCTAGTGTTTGGTCAAGTTCTGCTATTATTTTACCTATATGATTACTAAACGACATCCCATAAATAATAACCCTCTTATTCTGATTTTCTTTCAGCTTAGGCTTATTATCATTGACTAATGGAGTAAACCAAACTACTTTGGAGATACTTGCAGCCTCACTATTATTTTTCCCCACAAGACGAAATAATTTACTTTCAATTGATCTCCCATAATCAAAATATTGAGACAAAGGACCGTTCGGCCTATTATTTTTTGGTAATTCTACTAAATAATTGATTGATAGATCAATGCAAATAATTGACAGGAGAGACCATAATAAGATTTTAACCATACTTATTAGCCTCAAAATTGAAAATAGATAAACTGAGTAGACTCATTACTCAAACCCATTGCTATACATAGTAATATAAAAGCAACTGACCCACCTAAAATAGGTTTTATAAGAGCTCTATAAAATAAAATATTTTGAGTTTTATATTCAATTGTTTCATAAAGTATGAGTAGTGGTAATGATATAAAAACAACTAAAGGAGGACGTTTAATATTCAAAGAAAAATCACTCCATCCTGTTAATAAAATCGAAGTAAAATCTGTAATTTGAGAAAAGGAAGTCGCTCTAAAAAGTAACCAGCCATAACATGTTACTAAAAAAAATAAAACGATTGTCAAGGTGGATCTAAAAATAGATATTTGTTTGCTTTCATCTTTTCCAATACTAAAACATCTATGAATCGAGAGAATAATTCCTTGATATGCACCCCATAAAACATAATTCCAAGCTGCTCCATGCCATAAACCACCTAATAACATTGTTATCATTAAATTGCGGTAAGTATTTAAATTTCCACTCCTATTTCCTCCAAGAGGAATATACAAATAATCCCTTAACCAAGAAGAAAGACTTATATGCCAGCGCTGCCAAAATTCACTTGGGTTTTTAGAAAAATAGGGTAAATTAAAATTACGCATTAATTCAATACCCATTAATTTTGATGTACCTCGTGCTATATCAGAATAAGCAGAAAAATCACAGTATATTTGTATTGCAAAAAATAAAGTTGCAAAAATAACATCTAAACTACTTACACTCCCTGTTGTGTTATAAATAGAATTTACAGAACCAGCCACACCATCTGCAATTGCAATTTTTTTAAATAATCCCCAAAAAATTAAAAAAACCCCACGTGTAATCTGCTCATAGCTAACTGTTCTTCTATTTAAAATTCGAGGTAATAGATTACTTGCTCGTTCTATAGGTCCTGCAACTAACTGAGGAAAATATGCAACAAACAAAGCGAAATCTAAAAAATGATCTGTAGACTTTATTTTCTCGCGGTATATATCTAGGCTATAACTCATTGTTTGAAAGGTATAAAAAGAAATACCAACAGGTAAAATTATATTCAAGTGAAATAATTCAATGTTACCCCCAAAACTACTTATCAAATCCTCAGCACTATTGATAAAAAAGTCAAAATATTTAAAAAAAGCAAGGATACTCAAATTAGCACTAACGCTAATTGCTAAATAAATTTTCTTTTTAACTTTAGTCTCTTGCGATGAAAGTATCAATCTCATTAATATAATACTTAAACACCACCCAACAAATAAATATATTACAAGTTGAACGCCAAAGTTATTAATTGAAAAACTTGAAAAATAAGAACTGCTTGCAAAAAACAGCTCGGCCGGAGAAGGCCAAATGATGATTAGATATGCTATAGCTGAAATAAAAACCCAAGCTGTCGCTTTATAAAGCTGCTCTTTATCTACTCTACCTTTATCAATCAAAAGACCTATCAAATAATCAATACTGGTAGATAAAACTATTAAAAATAGAAAACGGATATCCCAAAGCCCATAAAAATAATAGCTCGCAACTAAAAGAAATCTATTTTGAAATTTATGAGATGAAAGCCAATATATACATAGAACTGTTGGTAAAAATAAAAAAAATTCTATGGAATTAAATAGCACAACAATCCTTTTTTAATCCAACTAAACTAATGGACGGGAGACGGAAGAAAAAGGAAAAGCCGATTCAAATTCAAATACTATAACTAAAATATGTACGAACCAAATAATCTTCAAACTTAATGATTAGTTGAGCCATATTATTGAAAGCTTTATGAAGGTGATTTTTATTAAGGAATAATAATATTGTGTAAACCGAGTAACCCAATTTTCCGTATTTTAAACCTAACAAATCATAGTTTAACTCAGTGAATAAGCAAAAACACAGATTATTCTAAAGTAATAATTAACAAAGTAAAATTATATTACTTCCAAGTCAATCTTATCTTTTTCTAAAATATTTTTTCTAATTTCTTCATAAGCCTTACCTTTTCGCCCATCAAGAGGTGTAATACCGCCAATTTTTTTCTCTTTAATAACTTCAATTACCGTTTGTAGGGATACTATTTTCTCATCTTCTGCAAATGCATATAATAAAGATAAATCACATATGTTATTAATTAACCTAGGTACACCTGTAGTAAAATAATAAATCGCTGAACAAGCAGACGGGGTAAATAATTGAGTGCTTCCCCCAGCAATCAATAGTCGATAATAAATATACTTTTTTGTTTCCTGAAAATTCAATGGCGATAAATTGAACCCTACTGAAACACGTTGAGCAAATTGTATCAATTCAGGGGCTTGTAATTTGGTGAGCAACTCAGGCTGACCAACTAAAACTATCTGTAATACAGCATCTTGACCAACATTAATATTAGATAACAAACGAAGCTCTTCTAAGGTTTGTAACTCCATATTTTGTGCTTCATCAACAATTAAGATTACTCTTCGTTGTTTCTGCCATTCCTTCTGAACAAATTCCACAAACTTTTGATATCGTTCTGCTTTATTGCGAGAATCATGCTCTATACTGAATGCTGAAAGAACCCAAGTTAACAAGTCTCCAAAGGCAGTGTGAGTATTAGAAATTAGTCCAGCTATACTTTCCTCATCAATTGTATTTAATATATGTCGTACTAAAGTTGTTTTTCCTGCACCAATTGCCCCTGTAATAACAGTAAACCCAGCCTGGCTCATTAAACCGTATTTTAATACCGTCAATGCTTTCTTATGATTAGGGCTTAAATATAAGAATTCAGGGTCAGGTGTTAATGAAAAAGGCTTTTTAACCAGCCCAAAAAAACTTGTGTACATAATTCAATATTTAGTATTTGCTTCTCAAAAAAATATTACAATTGTATGTAATTTAATGTCAAATTAAGGGTGGTTTAGTAATAACTCTAGTTTTTATAAATCAAAAACAACGTTAAGTTGGTTGCCTTTAAAATTGACCGAGCGACATTCATAACCTTTGTTAGTTTTAATAATAACTTTGGTGATCTGGTGGGTTCTCACTTTTATTTAATACCGTTCCTAAAAGATTAGTTCCAGATAACATATGAAGTGATTTTTTGACTTCTAGCTCATTATTCCCACCCTCTTCTACTACTAATAATGCAGAATCATAATAAGCCATACTAGCTAAAACATCATCAGCAGCAAGAACTGGAGGCATATCAAAAATTATTATTCGAGATTCATAACGATTACTTATTTCTCTAATAAGCTCCTTCATTTTAGGACCAGAAATCAATTCTGATGACCCAACTGCTTCACCACGACCAGGAAGAACAACTAATCGTTCTATTCCTTCAGGATTAATTAAAATATCAGTCAGGGGAATATCCGATAGAAGATAATCTCTTAGCCCTGCTTTAATTTGAAGATCAAAATACCAATGTACTTTCGGGTATTTAAGATCCATATCAACCAATAAGATAGTTTGATTTACTTCCATTGCCATTGCTATTGCAAGATTAACGGCTACCATTGTCTTACCAGCCCCTTGAGTTGCTCCAGTAACTGCTATACTTTTCCAATTATTTTCACGAAGCTGTTTCAATATCTTTGTTCGCAACATTTTAAAAACTGATGCTTCTGGGGAATATTTTTGTTGTGCAACAACTCTACGTTGAATCAATTCTTTTTGATTTAACTTTAAGGTTTGAGTCTCTGTGTATGTGATCTTTTCTACTTGATGCAACTCATCAATAGGATTTGTTTTTTTAAAACCCACTCCAGTATTAAGTTGAGCTTTTTCCATTGCTTTTTCAATTCGATCCATAATATCTCCAATTAACAATCATTTCATCCTGAACTTTACTATAAGAATACACCAGGTAAAATACACTTCAACTCATACATGAGCAACTAACCTATTAACAATGAATATAGAAGTAAATATATTTCTAAATTAGAGGTCTATTATTCTCTAACAAAGGCTTTTATATACTAAAACCAATTTAAACAAACTTTGAACAAAATTAAATTCTTTACTATTTAATATAGCTTATATTAATAAAAACGAAAGAGTCTTTATCTTATTTTGCATTCTTTCAATATGCAGAATAAATCAAAGTAAATATATATTCCTTCTTCCTTCATCTCTAAAACAACATCATCATCTCAATTTTATGTAAGATTTTATACCACAATAAATCTAAACTCATATATAGAAAATGAATCGCCAAGATCATACTTAAAATTATTCCACCCACTATAAAAGAAAAATTAATGACATTTTTACGTGTTTTAACTAAGTCCTCTTCATTTATAATATAAGGTATTACGACTAAAGGTTCAAACCCTGCAATCTTTGTTAAAGCTTTTTGCCCTCTAATACTTCCATCCATGCTTTCTACTAGATAACCTGTACCTAGTCCAGCAAAAATTGAAAGTAATAAACCCATAAAAATTATTTTGAATCGATTAGGCTTTTCTGCTTTTGCTGGGACACGCGGAGGTTCTAATATTGAAAATTTTTCTGCTTTTTGTTCTTCCTCAAGAGTTAATGCTAATTTAGCATCCATATGCTTAGCTTTTAGCTCATTATATTTTGTTTTATTTCCTTCTAAATCTCTCAGTAAATCATTATATCCACGTTCCACTTGATGTGTTTGAGATATGTTTACCTCTAGTTTTTGCAATGCTTTATTTAAGTGAAGTCTTCTTTGACTCATATTTTTCAGCTCAACACCAGCGACACTAAGTTCGCTTCTTAATTGTAAAAATATCGGATCACTAATCCCTGCATTAACATTTCCTGACCCTTTGGTGCCATTTTCATTAAAATTTTCAATCTTTCGACTTAATGCTTTCACATCAGGATGTGATTTTGAATATTTACTTAATAATCTAGAATGTTTAGCCTTTAGTTCCGGTAAAGAAAGAACTCTATCTTGCTGATCTTGTCTGGAAAGGTTATGTGAAGAAGAGCTTGTCATAGCCATTTGTGAACGAATATTAGATTGCCGTTCTTTTAACATATTCTCCCGTAATCTTAATTGTTGCAAATCAGCTTCAATCCTCGAAATTGAAGACATATTTACGGGGAGCAACTCAGGAAGGCTTTGACTATAATTATCTTTATATTCAGCAATTTTATTTTCAATTATTTGTATTTTTTTTCTATATTTTTTTGACTCTTCATTCAAAAATCTAGTTGTTTCCTTTGCCCGTTCAGTTCTTGATCGCGCATTTTCAGACAAAAATAATGTAACAAGCTCATTTGCCACTTTTTGAGCAATAACAGGGTTCTTGTGATCAAACGATATTGTAAATGCTAAAGTTGCTTTTGACTGCCTACCTTGACTAATTACATCAGCACTAACAACATCTACTAAAACATTTTCAGCAAAAGTTTCAGAAAATTCTGTTGGACTAAGTTTTCCAGCTTGATCAGAATATAAATTGAATTTTGTTATCATTCTATTAATGCTATCAATCCGCATTATTTTTTGCTTAATCTGCTGAATTCTTTCGTCAGCAAAACTAACAACTGTTGATTTAACAAGTTCAATGGGGATATGTTGCTGTTCGATTAATATAGTTGCCTCAGAACGATAAACTGGAGGTAATATCAATGCTATTATCGAACTTAATGCCAGTAAAACTAACATTGGGACTACAATGAAATATTTACGCCTCCTTGCTATTTGAATATAATCTTTAAATGTTTTAACGTCATCTTCTTCAATTTCCATATTTATCTCGCAATATTTAAGCCTTGCCACCTATAATTTATAGATAACATATATAAATTTGAATC
>CAZZIX010000117.1:0-8010 GCA_964654345.1 uncultured Methylomarinum sp. | reverse complement strand
GAGTCAGAATGGGGGCGGATAATGACAAAAATGGTATTCAAGAAAAGTTTGATGGTACTGAAATAATCTCTTGTACGGCTTCTCCGTTTACATAGAACCTCACATCCGTGACAACTAAATTATATAAGAAAAAGGTTATTCGAATAGCCTTGATTGGCCATAATGAAGATAGTCTAAGCATTAAAAAATAGGACTAGTATTGGTTGACAGTTCATTTTGGAAGACCCTAAATAACAAGCAGTAACTCAATTTTTTCTAGAATTTGAGATCAAGTTCAAAAGCCCAGATTAAGCATAAGGTTAACTTCACAGTTTTTTTTTAATTTATAACTATACTCTAATTTAACTTCGAATAGATATAAGTTAATAACTCACATGCCAGTACACAAAAAAATAAAAATCGACTATCAGCAACAAGGTTTTAGTTTGATTGAATTAATGGTAACCATTGCCATTGCAAGTGTGCTTATGATGATTGCCATTCCCAGTTTTAATCAGTCGACAACAAACGGTCGATTAACGACTAATATTAATGGATTATTCGTGACTCTTAATCTTGCCAGAAGTGAGGCAATTAAAAGGAATATACCCGTTACTGTCAGAAAATCGGGTGCACAATGGGAATCAGGATGGACTGTATTTACTGATAATACAGGTGTAGCTGGTGTTAACGATGGAACTGATGTTCTCATCCGAACCTATGATGCAATTCCAGATGGTTATACGTTAAGGGCTACCTATACAAATTTTATTACTTATCAGGCATCAGGAATAAGCACAAATGGTAGCTTTGTTTTATGTCAAAACGGTACAAGTAGTGCTCCACTAGCGAATACATCCAAAGTAGTTAATGTCAATTCTGTAGGAAGAGCTGGAATGGGGGGGGATAGTGATAATAATGGAGTGCCAGATATTGATAATGGGACAGAAATCACCTCTTGTACAACATCACCTTTTACCAGTTAAAAAGAATGAAACTTAATAATGGATTTAGCTTAATTGAAGTGTTAATCGCCGTAGTTATTCTAGCGGGTGGAGTATTAGGAATGGCTGCAATGCAAGCGATGGGATTGAAAAATAATCTTAGTGCTTATCAACGAAGCCAGGCAACACAGCTTGCTTATAATATGGCCGATAGAATGCGGGCAAATTTGAACGCAGCAGGAACTTACGCCACGGTTGCAACAACTGCTTCAGCAACTCAGGGTCAATCTGCTCAAGCATCTTGTTTAACAACCGCAGGGTGTTCAGTTACCAATATGGCAGTAAATGATATTTATGAGTGGAACGATAAAGTAAGTAATGTTTTACCCAGTGGAGAGGGCATTATTACATTTTCTGACCCTGTTTATACGATCACTATCAGTTGGGATGATGACCGCGATAGTACGACAACTAAATTAAGCTTTCCAATGAGTTTTACATTATGAGCAAATGTAATTCAAAAAATAATCAACAAGGAATGACGTTAATAGAGCTAATGATCGCTTTGTTATTGGGGCTAGTCATAATAGCCAGCCTAATGCAGATTTATCTTGGCAGCAAACAAAGTTATCGAATGTTAGATAACCTATCAAGAATGCAAGAAAACGGACGGTTTGCAATGGATTTTATCAGTCGAGACCTTAGAGAGGCAGATTATTGGGGCTGTTTAGAAAATGGCTTAGATGATGTGACTAATAATACTAATGCTCTTTATGGTATTACAAATGGTCTTATTGGAGTAGAAGGTGCGAGTGGTATTCCAGATGGGATTGCGATGGTCGGTGGTAAAGGCATTAGTATTTCTGTTCAATCACAAGCTTCTGCTGTTTCTACTATAATTATTACAGCAGCTACATCAGGAAATGAGCTTGCAGCAGGTGAAGCCGTTTTAATCGCTGATTGTGGTGGTGGCGTAGGTGATTTTTTTACTGTTAGTGGTGTCGCAGGCGGTACAGTTGTTTCACAGGATATTACAGGTGGGCAGGATATTTCCAAGGCTTATGGAGCTGGTGCATCAATTCATCATGTAGTTGCATCGGTTTATTTTATTCAAAACGATGCGCTTCAGAGAACAGTTAATGGCACAACGACAGAACTGGTTGAAGGCATAGAGGATATGCAAATTTTGTATGGTGAAGATACTGATAATGACTTTACTCCAAATTATTATGTCGATGCGGGCAATGTTGTAAATATAGATAACGTAGTCAGTGTTCGGGTTAATTTATTAGCAGTCTCAGCCGATAATAATTTAGCAACGGCTCCAGTTGATTATACATTTAATGGAAGTACCGTTACTCCTTCTGCTGGTGATTTAAGGTTGCGACGTGAGTTTTCTTCAACTATTGCTGTGCGTAACCGGCTTCCATAACTAAGCCTATAGCTATGATAAAAACAAAATTAAAAATGAGAAAACAAGCAGGCGCAGTGCTAGTCATTAGTCTAATTATATTGCTTTTATTGACCTTAATCGGTGTGTCTGGAATGCAGACAACAGCGCTTGAGGAAAAGATGGCAAGTAACAGTCGAGATCAAAATATTGCTTTTCAAGCTGCTGAAGCGGCATTAAGAGCAGGAGAGATGTTTATTGAAGAGTCAGTATCTTCAGACAAATCTGATTTTACAACAACGCCTGTCAATGCAAATGGGCTTCACTTGGCAACTGAAGATATTGATTATAAAGCCGTGGCTACATGGGCTGATGCAGAATCAGTTGAATATGCCACTACCATTCCTTTGGTGACGGCTAAACCTCGCTATTATATTGAATATATCAACGATACAGCCCCAAACTCCTATTTTCGGATAACGGCTAGAGGAACGGGTAGGCAAAGTACATCTCATGTATATCTGCGGTCACTTTATGGCAAGAAATTTTAAATTTAACCCCTGGTTTTACTTATTTTGAAACAGTTTTTTTATTCCAATACTCTACGGAGCAAGCTCAATGTTTAGTCACAAATTAAATCGTACTTTAGGATTAATCATCTTATTTATGGGGGCTTTGCTTTGGACTAGTTCCGTTCAATCAGCACCAGGCAGTCTTGCTACTAGTCCAATATTTACTAACAGTAATGTTCCACCTAATGTTTTTTTTGAGGTGGATGATTCAGGGTCTATGGATTTTGAGGTAATGACTAGCTCTCATTGGTCGTATTGTGCTTATGATAGAGATGCAACGAGTAATACAGGGAATGCTGATTGTGGTTATCGTGTTATATCGGGGCATAGTAGTATAAGTACAACTAATTTTGATCCGGAAGCTTGGCAATCAGAAGTTCTGAATATTTTTGATGAACCCGATAATCTTTATTACGACCTATGTATTAATACTCTTGATAACTGCAGCAATACTGAAACAATGGTTGACTGGCGTCTTTATTCAACAGATTTAAATACGGTTTATTACGACCCTAGTATTGAATATAAGCCTTGGTATGGAGCTAGCTTTAGTAATGCCAGTTTTATAAGTGCTCTTAGCAATCCGCAACCTGGTAGTAATGGATATGCAGATAGTGGGGGTACTCCTATCACTAGAAATTTATCAAATGGAATCACCACAGGGGCTAACACAGGATTTATCTATGAAATTTGGCAAGATACTCATGGATATTCCGGGACAAGACCAAGACGTGGGAGTAATATAAACAGAAATACGACCAGCAACAACGAAGTTGATTTGTGGGACAACCATACACGTTATTACGTTCAATTAAGTCAAATTGTAGAGCAAAGCATTAGCTATACAGTTAGTTCAACTGGAACAGTGACAGAAAATATTGATTCCACAACTACATACAGCGGGTCAGATACGCTTAATGGTAGAACGATAGCAGAAGTACAACAAAATATAGCAAATTGGTATCAATATTCCAGACGTCGTTCTTTTGTGACAAAAGGGGCGTTAGGTAAAGTCATTATTGAAAACCCTGAAAATCGTTATGGCTTAAATTTTATAAACAATTCCAGTTTTGATTATAATAGTGGGAGTAGTTCATTTATAAATGTGCCAACTGGGTTAGCAGGGTTCTCCAGTCATAATAATTCTTTATTACAAGGTTTGTATGATCTTGAGTGGGCTGCACTAAGTACTCCTTTGAGGGAAGGGTTAGACAGAGCTGGGCAATACTTTGACGATAGCTCATCTACTGCTCCAATTGAATATGAGTGTCAGCAAAACTTTGCTGTGTTATTAACGGATGGTTATTGGAATGGCAGTACTCAGAGTACTACTATTGGCAATAAGGATGGTGATAGTCATAGTGATACCATTTCTGATATCGCAAAATATTATTATGACGAAGATTTAAGTACTAAACCAAATAACGTCCCCCCTAATTCTGAAGATTTAAAGACAACGCAACATTTGGTGACCTTTCCTGTTGCCTTTGGTGTTAATGGTTTATTACCTGATGCTGATAATGATGGTTGGCCAGAGGATTCATCCTCAGTTAAACTTACAGAAAGTGGCGACTGGGGGGACCCAGAAAGTTCTGATACTACACCAGAAAAAATTGATGACTTATGGCATGCAGCTTTTAATAGTAAAGGTCGTTTTGCATCAGCATCAACACCAGTAGAGTTAGAAAATGCGCTGGCTAATGCTATTGGTAGTGCAGGAAGTCTACGGGGTAGTGTGGCGGCAGTTAACTTTAATACAACTTCTTTATCTAGTGATACGGATGTCTATGTTGCAGAGTTTGACAAAACAGATAATCTATGGAAAGGTGATCTCACTTCGTATGATCTTGATCCAACATCAGGTGCTATTGCAACGTCATCAAACTGGACGGCAGCGACTCAATTAGACGCTATGGCCACCCCAGGCAGTTCTCGCAAAATTATTACTTATAATAATGCAACGGGTAATGGTATTCCTTTTCAGTGGACTAATTTAACGACTAATCAAAAGGATGATTTAAAAATAGAACCCGATGGTTCATCGTCAGATAGTACAAAAGCTCAGGAAAAATTAAATTTTTTACGCGGTGATCGAAGTAATGAACAGTTAAATACAGGAAGTTACACTTTTCGTAATAGGGCGAGTTTATTGGGCGATATTGTTAACTCAGCCCCTGCCTTTGTTAAACTTCCTAATGATGATTGGCCAGCTATTTCACCTTTTCCCTCAACTACAGGGGAAAAATACAGTGATTTTCAATCTACACAGTCAGCTAGAGATGGGGTGATTTATGTAGGAGCCAATGATGGCATGTTGCACGGTTTCTCAGAAGCAACGGGAGAAGAATTAATCTCTTATATTCCTAATTATTTATTTTCTAATACCTCATCTTCAGAAGGACTCCATTTTTTAACAGATTTAAATTATCGACATAGATATTATGTGGATTTAAGCCCTATCGTTTCTGATGTGTATATTGATAAGGCTACCAGTGGTGGCAGTAATAAACATTGGGTTAGTCTTCTTGTTGGGGGGAGTCGAGCAGGGGGAAGAGGTGTTTTTGCTCTGGATGTAACTAACCCCGGCTCGTTTAGCGAAGCTAATGCTGCTGATATTGTGTTGTGGGAATTTACTGATGCTGATGATGCTGATTTAGGCTTTATCTTTAGTCCACCTACCATTGCAATGATGAATAATGGGCGTTGGGCAGCAATTTTTGGTAACGGCTATAACAATCAAGGGGATGGTAAAGCAAAGCTATTTATTGTATTTTTGAATGGAGGGGTTGATGGTGTATGGACACCAACAACTGATTATATAGAGATAGATACAGGAGTAGGTTCAATTGTTAGTAATGATTGTTTAGATTCCGCTAGTGATTGTAATGGCTTATCTATTCCTGAAGCTGTTGATCTTGATGGTAACCATACAATAGATCGTGTTTATGCAGGGGATATAAAAGGTAATTTGTGGGCATTTGATTTATCAAATGCTACCGCGTCAAATTGGGGTTCTGCTTATCCTACCAGTGGAGGAACAGCAAAGCCGTTATTTATCGCGTCTTCAAGCCAGCCAATTATGGATAAACCTATTTCTGTTAAACATCCAGATATCGCAGATAATAGCAGTCCTTCAAATATACCTAATCGATTAGTTTTTTTTGGCACAGGCCAATATCTGTCAAATTCTGATGTAACTACAATTCCTGGGACGCAATCATTTTATGGTGTCTGGGATCATGGGACTGAAGAGATAACGCCAGCCAATTTATTTGAGCAACATTTTGATACCAGCACCACTTTTCTTGATAATGAAGATGATTGTGCTACGGTAACGGGGCCTTGTACAGATACGGATAATAACCTTACAAATTCAATCAGAGTATTTAATAATGATTTAAATTCTAATGGAACTATTGATTCAAATGAAAAGATTGATTATCTAGGGACAGCTAGCCATCAAGGATGGAAAATTAACCTTACCCTATCAGCTGGTGAGCGGGTTATTTATAATCCTCGTGTTTATGATGGACTGGTCATTTTTGAGACAATTATTCCAGAAGCAATAGCCTGTAGTACCGGTGGCTCAGGTTACTTGATGGTAGTTAATCAAAAGGATGGTGGGGCGCCAGATATTAATGATCCTGCATTTGACTTAAGTGGGGATGGCGAAGTTGATAGTGATGACTTGGTAAAAGATTCTACTAATAAAACATCAGCTGTCGTTGGAAAAAAACGTGAGCATGGTATGGGAGGGCAGTCTAATATGCAAGGTGATAAGCTTTATACATCCATCACTGATGGAGGGATAGAAATAGATAGTTTTAGAGTATCTAGCAACTTAGGACGGTTATCTTGGCAGGAACTTAGGTAATAGTTAGGAAATTTTACATTCAAGTTGGGTTCTTTTAGAACGCTGAATTAAAGTTTACCAGTTTTAACCCTTCTTTAAAAACAGAAAAGATTTAAAAAATATGAAATATAAATTATTAACAGTACTCATTCTTTCTTCGTCAGTTTTCAATTTATCGGTTGCTGGGGAAAAAAGAAAAAACAATTATTTTGGTGATGATAATTATCATGCCGGAGAAATCAAAAAAAAATCAAAGAACAATTTAAACCATCAGTCAAAGCGGCTGGAGTCAGGAAAAAAACAAAGTAAACGACCTCGCCGACTTAAACTAAAAACAGATAAACTTTAAATTTTATTATGCAAAAAAAAATATTTTTAAAAAAAGCAGGGTTCACATTAGTTGAGCTAATGATCGTAGTTGCCATTATTGGTATTTTAACCAGTATTGCTTATCCAAGTTATCAAGAATCTGTAGCAAAATCACGCCGATCAGATGCAACGGGTGCATTGTTAGTTTTTGCAAATGCGATGGAAAGGCATTTTACGGTTAATAGTACTTATAAAAATGCTGCTGGAACCGATGGTACACCGACAGATACTGGTCTTCCTAGACCTGGCGTGTTCGGTCACCAACAAAGTCCATTAGATAGTGGTACAGCTTTATATAACTTAAAAATAAATGCTGCAAACGATACCACTTATACGCTTTATGCTGAACGGACTGGTGCTCAAACGAATGATGGCTGTGGTACTTTGACTTATACTAATACAGGCGTAAAAGGCGTAACAAGTAATTCGGGTGGGCATACTGCTGCTAGTTGTTGGTAAGCAAAAGTGCTTATCAATCACAAGAGGATAAGTAGTCCATTTGTGGTATATCTACAGGATATTTTCAATGCCTAGTTTCACCATTATTCTAGGTTAATAGAGGAGCCCTAAAGATTAGACTTTTCAAAATCAAGTAACCATCTTTTTCGATGCAATCCTCCACCATAACCGACCAGACTGCCATTAGAACCAATCACTCTATGGCAGGGAATAACGATACTGACACGATTATGTCCATTAGCTGATGCAACGGCACGTATAGCTTTGGGGTTATTTAAAGCAATAGCTTGTTGTTTGTATGATCGTGTTTCACCATAAGTTATGTTTTGTAATATCTTCCAGACAGATTGCTGAAAATCAGTGCCCGGTGTATCCAGTGGCACGGTAAATTTTTTGAGACTATAGATAATTCTGTGTAACTGCAATTTTAAATATGTTCTATTA
>CAZZIX010000116.1:0-8039 GCA_964654345.1 uncultured Methylomarinum sp. | reverse complement strand
AGGCCAGGTCGGTACTAAAATCAATCTCTTTATATTTATGTCCGTGAGATTTTAAAGTATCTGGGTCATTAAAACTTTTTCTAGAGCTAATTATTATCATCAGTTCATTACTCCTGTAATAGGTTTTTTCATGATAAAACTCTTTTTATTATTAAACAAGTAAAAGGCTTTTGATAGAGTTGGCATAAAAATGGCATAATAAGCGCCATTAAACGATTACTTGAAAATATTATATGTTGCTCAATGTTGTTGCTCTACTTGTCGGACTGGTTGTTTTAGTTATTGCGGCAGATAAGTTTGTAATTGGCACCGTATCAATTGCAAGACGCTTTGGTATATCACCTTTATTAATTGGATTAACTATTGTGGGGTTGGGAACTTCTGCTCCAGAAATAATTGTTTCTGCAATTTCATCCTGGCAGGGAAACACAGGGTTAGCAGTCGGAAACGCTTTAGGGTCAAATATTGCTAATATAGGATTAATTCTTGGATGTACTGCTGTTATTTCGCCCTTAGCCTTTAAGTCAGATTTACTTAAACGCGAATTACCAATATTAATGGTGGTTAGTTTAATTTGTTATTTCCTGGCATTTGATGGTTTGACTCAAATTGACGGTATTGTCATGCTGGTGATGCTAGCAGCTTTTTTAGGGTGGTTAATTCATTCTGCCAGATTAGACCAGAAAAAAAATGTTTTGAAAGACCCTTTAGCCGCAGAAATGGTTAATGAAATGCCAGAAGATGTTTCTGAAAAAAAAGCATGGTTATTTTTTGTTGTTGGATTAATTGGATTGTTAGCTAGTTCCAGACTTTTAGTCTGGGCGGCAGTTAATATTGCTGAATCTTTTGGTGTGAGTGATTTGGTTATCGGCTTAACTATAGTCGCCTTAGGTACGAGCCTACCAGAGTTAGCGGCCTCAATTAGTAGTGTATTAAAAAATGAAGATGAGTTGGCTGTAGGAAATGTAATTGGTTCTAATATGTATAATCTATTAGCCGTTTATTCATTACCAGGCTTGATTGCTCCAGGTCCTGTTGCAGAATCTGTTATTTATCGAGATTTTCCAGTACTGCTAGGGTTTACCGGCATTTTATTTATTTTAGGGTATGGATTGAAAAAATCTGGTCATATAAACCGGCTAGAAGGAATCTGCCTGATATTAGGTTATTGTGTTTATCAATGGGTGGTTTATCAAAGTGCAACCATTTGATGAAGCGTAACCATGATAAAAATATAAAGGCACTGGGTCTTGCAGTCATAAGAACTGAGGCACAAGCGGTTATTGCCTTAGAAAAAAAAATTAATGATGATTTTGTGCAAGCTTGTCATTTAATGCTTAATTGTAAAGGGCGAGTGGTCGTGACAGGCATGGGTAAGTCAGGACATATTGCAGGAAAAATTGCAGCTACTTTGGCTAGCACGGGGACACCGGCTTTTTATGTCCATCCCGGTGAAGCAAGTCATGGTGATTTAGGTATGATCACATCTCAGGATGTGGTATTAGCATTGTCGTATTCAGGGGAAACAGGTGAAGTGCTAACAATTTTGCCGATTATAAAACGCATAGATGTCCCTTTTATTGCAATGACAGGAAACTCTGAATCATCATTGGCAAAGTTTGCCACAGTACATATTGATGTTTCTGTAGCAGAAGAAGCTTGTCCTCTGGGGCTTGCACCTACGTCAAGTACAACGGCAGCATTGGTGATGGGTGATGCATTAGCTGTTTCTTTGTTAGAAACCAAAGGTTTTTCTCGAGATGATTTTGCACTATCCCATCCTGGGGGGAGCTTAGGAAAGCGCTTGCTGCTAATGGTTAGTGATATTATGCATTCAGGAAATGAAGTCCCTGTAACATTGGAAAATGCCTGGGTAAGTGATGCCTTATTAGAAATGACAGAAAAAAAGTTAGGTATGACTGCAGTGGTCAATAAAGAAAATCAGGTTCTAGGTGTTTTTACTGATGGAGATTTAAGACGAATGTTAGAAAAAAACCTGGATATTCATAAAACTGGTGTTACAGAAGTAATGACGGCAAATTGTAAGGTCATTCAGGATGATATTTTAGCTGCTGAGGCAATGAAAGTGATGCAACAGAAAAAAATTAATGCCTTATTAATAGTTGATGATCAGAATAGATTGTCTGGTGCTTTAAATATGCATGACTTGATAAGAGCAGGAATAGTCTAAATGCAAGAAATTATAAAAAAAGCTAAAAAATTAAAATTACTTATTCTTGATGTTGATGGCGTGTTAACCGATGGACGATTATTTTTTGACGATAATGGGAAAGAATACAAATGTTTTCATGCTCGTGATGGGCATGGCATTAAATTGTTACGTGAAACTGGCGTACAAGTTGCCGTTATTTCAGGTAGAAAATCGAACTCTGTCGCACTACGGATGAAAAGTTTAGGTGTAGAGCTTGTCTATCAAGGACATGAAAATAAAATTGCTGCATTTAATGAAATTATTGAAAAATTATCGCTTAAGCCAGAACAAGTTGCTCATGTTGGAGATGATTTACTTGATTTGCCTATTATGACTCGTGTTGGGTTATCTGTTGCAGTGAATGATGCGAATAATGCAGTTAAAGACTATGCCGATTGGTGCACAACAACAAAGGGTGGTCTAGGTGCTGTTAGAGAAGTGTGTGATTTTATTATGCAATCACAAGGGACATTTGAAAATGTGCTGAAACGTTATATGCAATGACAACTAGCCGAATTCGACTTTATTTAGTTCTATTGGTTTTAGGACTTGGCTCTTGGTTGGCTGCTTATTTTCTTGAAGAAAAACAAAGCACTGAATATTCGGCAATTGATCATAGTCCAGATTACTTCAGTGTGAATTATTTAAAAAAAGAAACGGATCAAAAAGGTTGGCTAAAAAATGAATTATTTGCCGATAAAATGGTTCATTACGGTGATGATGGCACAACCCATTTAACTCGTCCCGTAATGACTTTATACAACGCAAAGCATAATTTAGATTTGGCTCCATGGCTTATAACGGCAGAAACAGGCTTGCTAGAAGCTGATAATGAACATTTATTACTGATGGGGCAGGTATTTATAGGTAGAGAAAAAACTAAAAAGCATAATATGTTTAAGATTAATACCTCAGAATTGATGGTGACGCTTTCAATTAATTTTGCTGAAACAACGGAGTGGGCTGAATTATTAGATGGTTTGAATAGAACAGAAGGCATAGGATTTGAAGCTACTTTTACTGATCCTATACGGATAAATTTTTTGTCGAAGGTTAAAGGGAGATATGAATTTAATTAAGTTTTTTGTTTTTACAATTCTTTTGGCGTGCAGTCATTTAGCATTAGCACTAAAAAGTGATGCAGAACAACCAGTCACTATTGATTCAAATACTGCAAGTTATGATGATGCTAAAGCGATTAGCACATACACCGGTAATGTGATTACAGTACAAGGAAGTTTGCATATTGAATCAGACAAACTGGTGATTTATTTTCAACAGGGTGAAATAGAAAAGATGGTTTTTACGGGTAAACCTACTACCTTTAGACAGCGACCAGCAGAAGGGAAAGAAGAAATTCATGGTGAAGCTTTGACTGGCGAATATTACCCAAATACAAATAAATTAGTTTTGATTGAAGAGGCTGTAGTTTCACAAGGAAATAATCGTTCTGAAAGTAGGCTAATAATTTATGACAGCAAAAACTCTGTTATTAAAGCAGGTGAACAATCCTCCGATTCAAAACGAGTTCATTCCGTCTTTAAGCCTAAAGCAAAAGGGAAAAAAGATTAATGACTCGTTTGGCAGGAAAACATTTGATTAAAAGTTACAATAATCGAAATGTGGTAGATGGTGTTTCCTTGACTGTTGATACAGGTGAAGTTGTTGGACTACTTGGGCCAAATGGAGCAGGTAAAACAACCAGTTTTTATATGCTGGTTGGTCTAGTCAAAGCTGATGGTGGGGAGGTTTTTATTGATGATATGGATATAACTCATTATCCCATGCATGACCGAGCCAGGCTTGGTATTGGTTATTTGGCACAAGAACCTTCAGTTTTCCGTAAATTAACTGTTGCTGAAAATTTACGTGCAGTGATACAAATTCATTCAGCAATTAGGAAAGGCCAGGTTGAAATAGTTATTGATGACTTATTGGAAGAGTTTAGTATTTTACATTTGAGGGATCAAGTGGCTTTAGGACTTTCTGGCGGTGAAAGACGTAGAGTAGAAATTGCCAGGGCATTAGCGACAGATCCACAGTTTATTTTATTGGATGAACCCTTTGCAGGGGTTGATCCTATATCAGTTATAGACCTGCAAAAAATAATTGCTCATCTTAAACAAAGGGGGATTGGTGTTTTAATTACGGAACATAAAGTAAGGGCTACACTAGAAATTTGTGATCGAGCGTATATACTTAATGGAGGGAGGGTTATCGCCGAGGGAACAACTAAAGACATTGTCGCTAATGAAGAAGTTAGGAAAGTGTATTTAGGCGATAATTTTAGTCTTTAAGGTTTTAATGCAAATCAAAGTGTATTGACCGGATTGATTGAAATATATTTATGAGAATATTAGTGAGTCAACCTACTTAAGTTAGAGGTTTAATGAAGCAATCTTTACAACTACGTATTGGTCAAAGTTTAACAATGACGCCGCAATTACAGCAGGCGATTAAATTGTTACAGCTATCAACACTGGATTTACAACAGGAAATTCAACAAGCTCTTGAATCAAACATGATGCTGGAGGTTGATGACGAGATTGCGAACACTGAGGATAATAATCCAGTTGCTCAAGAAGAATCGAAGGTGGCTGTTGAAAGCGAAGTGACTAGCGAAGGCTCACAAACGGATATTCCTGATGAATTGCCCGTTGATTCTAATTGGGAGGATGTTTATGAAAACACCCATCCATTAACTGCAGCGGCATCCGAAGCAGCTGAATATGAAACACAACATAGTAAATCAGAAACTTTATTAGATCATTTGTTACAGCAATTAGGTCTGTTATCCATTTCGGAAAGGGATCATGCGATTGCCATTGCAATTATTGATTCAATTAATAAAGATGGGTATTTAAGCGAGCCTATTGATGATATTTATCTAGGCTTACATTCGCAGCTTGAAGATTTGGATCAAGATGAGGTAGAAGGAGTTTTACATCGAGTTCAAAATTTTGATCCCATCGGTGTTGCAGCAAAAGACCTAGCGGACTGTTTGATGATACAGTTAAAGCAATTACCAGAAACAGTTCCTTTTAGGAATGAAGCAATTGAAGTAGTTAGCCGATCTCTTGATTTATTAGCGACAAATGATCAAGTAAGATTAATGCGGCGACTTGGTTTGTCTGAGTTGCAATTAAAAGAGGTTGTGATTTTAATTAGAACATTAGACCCAAAACCGGGGGCTAGTATTCAAAGTCTGGAATCAAATTATATTGTTCCTGATGTTTTTGTAAGCAAACAAAAAGGGCATTGGAAAGTTATTTTAAATCCAGATATTGCCCCAAAATTACGAGTAAACTCGACTTATTCGAAAATGATAAAAAGAGCGGATAATACAAAAGAAAATGTTACTATGAAAGAACATTTGCAAGAAGCTCGCTGGTTTATAAAAAGCTTACATAGTCGAAATGATACTTTATTACGGGTTGCAGAAAGTATTATAGAAAAACAACAAGGGTTTCTAGAGCATGGAGCTATTGCAATGAAACCTATGGTATTAAGGGATATTGCAGAAGAGCTGGAGTTACACGAATCGACCATATCTCGTGTTACCACACAGAAATATATGCATACACCTAATGGTATAGTAGAATTTAAATACTTTTTTTCAAGCCATGTTTCAACAGAGGGAGGAGGAGAGTGCTCTGCGACTGCAATAAGGGCTCTTATTAAAGAGTTTGTAGGAAATGAAAATCCTGCAAAACCATTGAGTGATAGTAAAATAGCAGATATATTAAAGGAAAAGGGTATTAACATTGCTCGTCGTACAATAGCTAAGTATCGAGAAGCTATGTCTGTCCCTTCATCAAGTCAGAGAAAACGTCTTTTGTGACGTTATAAATATTTTTAATAAGGAGTTTATTTTATGCAAGTAAGTGTAACGGGTCACCACATTGATGTAACCGATTCATTAAGAAATCATGTTGAAGAAAAGATAGGTAAACTAAAGCGACATTTTGATAATGTAACAGATATACATGTGATTTTAACAGTAGAAAAGCTTGATCAAAAAGCCGAAGCTACTGTACAAATAAGTGGGGCAAAGTTATTTGCAGATGATGTGCAAGAAGATATGTATAAGGCAATAGATAATATGGTTGATAAATTAGACCGTCAAATCATTAAGCATAAAGAAAAAACAGGAAAGCATAGATAAATCTTTTTCATTTCGGTGTCTTTTGTTTGATTTTAACGACAAGTATTTTTTAAATCATTCAAAAGACACATTTAAGCCTTAATCTACTTTTGTACACTTTTGCCTATGCCATCATCTACCGTAAACCAAGAACATAATGAAAATTTATTAACACAGGTTACCGAATTTTTAGATGCGGGATCATCGGTTGAAATAAGGAATCTTATTCATTCTTTGTACCCAGCAGAAACGGCAAATATCCTTGAGTCCTTAGACGTAGAACAGAGAGAAAAAATATGGGATGTTATTCCTCCTAGCGTAATGGGGGAAATTTTAATAAGAGTGCGTACTGAAGTCGGTCAAGGGTTGTTAAAAAAGACTGATAGAAAGGATTTGATCAAAGCAACGGAAAACCTTGAGTCAGATGATATGGTTGATTTGCTTCATTCCTTACCAGAACCTTTACTGTCTGAGGTTATGGAGTCAATCGGAGTGCATGAGAGAAATAGACTTGAATCTGCCCTGTCTTATGATGATCATACTGCTGGTGGACTAATGTCCCTGGATGTATTGACGATTCGACCAGATATGACGCTTGAAGTCGTTATGCGTTACTTAAATAAGCGTGGAGGTATGCCATCTTCAACAGATAGTTTGATTGTTGTAGATCGTTCTGATCATTTGTTAGGCGTTTTATCATTATCAGATTTGTTAACAAATAAGCCCAATACAAAAGTTGCTAATGCTATGGATGTAAGAGTAAGGGGGATTCCTTATCAAATGTCAGCAACAGAGGTGGCGATTTTATTCGAACAGCGTCAAATGCTATCAGCTCCTGTTGTTGCTGAAAATGGTCGATTGATGGGGCGGATTACTATTGATGATGTGGTTGGAGTTATAAGAGAAGAAGCTGATCATTCAATAATGAGTATGGCTGGGCTGGATGAAGAACAGGATATGTTTGCACCTGTTATGACCAGTGCTAAACGAAGGGCCGTGTGGTTAGGTGTGAACTTATTTACAGCATTTTTAGCTTCAGGTGTTATTGGTTTATTTGAGGCAACTTTGGAAGAAATAGTTGCACTTGCTGTATTAATGCCTATTGTTGCGAGTATGGGTGGTATTGCAGGGAGTCAAACATTAACGTTAGTTGTCAGAGGGTTAGCTTTACGACAAGTGAGCAGTTCTAATGCGAAGCAATTGTTAATTAAAGAAATATCTGTGGGTGTGGTCAATGGGTTGTTGTGGGCTTTAATTGTATCAATTATTGCAGGTCTTTGGTCTCAGGATATGGACTTGGGGTTGATATTGGGAGCAGCCATGGTTATTAATTTAGTTTGCGCAGCAGCAGCTGGGGCAAGTATTCCTATTATCCTGGATAAAATGGGGATTGATCCTGCATTAGCCGGTGGGGTGTTATTAACAACGGTAACCGACTGTATAGGCTTTTTAGCCTTTTTAGGGTTGGCGACTATGTTTTTGTTGTAGGTTAATCTTTGGTTATAGGCTTCTGTGAAGACACGTAGCGGAAAAGAAAATTATTGAGGAAAGAGCGAAAGCTGAGTGCTGTGAAGCTAGTTTCTACTGGAGAAAATTGGAGAACATAAGCTTGCGAAAAGCAGGGTTTGACGTGGAAAAGTAGGATGTTGCTTTTTCAAAATTTGTCGTGGAAATCAAGAAAAA
>CAZZIX010000115.1:4898-8045 GCA_964654345.1 uncultured Methylomarinum sp. | reverse complement strand
AATGTAGAAGAAGGCGTGGGTGAAATTAAAGCCATTATTGACCGTTTTAATCAAGTCAATGAAGCCTTTGCTGACGCAAATGCAGATTTTGATAAATTACTTGCAGAACAAGCTGATTTACAAGAAAAAATCGAAGCAGCAGGTGCTTGGGAGCTGGAAAGAACCCTTGAGATTGCCGCCGATGCGCTTCGTCTTCCTCCTTGGGATGCTGATGTCACTAAACTTTCTGGAGGTGAACAACGCCGAGTTGCTCTATGCCGCTTGTTATTGTCAAAACCAGATATGTTATTACTTGATGAGCCAACTAACCATTTAGATGCTGAGTCTGTCGCCTGGCTTGAACGATTTTTACATGATTATTCAGGAACTGTGGTTGCAGTCACGCATGATCGCTATTTTTTAGATAATGTTGCTGGCTGGATTTTAGAACTTGATAGAGGCATGGGAATCCCTTGGGAAGGTAATTATTCCAACTGGTTAGAACAAAAACAAAAACGTCTGGCTCAAGAAGAAAAGCAAGAGTCTTCACGCCAAAAAGCTTTAAAAACAGAATTAGAATGGGTTAGAGCAGGTACTAAAGGTCGTCACGCTAAAAGTAAAGCCAGACTTGCACGTTTTGATGAGCTATCTTCTAAAGAAGTACAAAAACGCAGTGAAACGCAAGAAATTTACATCCCACCTGGCCCTAGATTAGGTGATGTAGTGATTGATATAGAAAATATCAGTAAAAGTTTTGGTGATAAATTACTGATTAATGATTTAAGTTTTAAACTACCCCCTGGTGGTATCGTTGGCATTATTGGTCCAAACGGTGCGGGTAAAACCACCCTATTTCGTATGATGGCTGGTTTTGAAAAACCTGACTCTGGCTCTGTCACCCTAGGTCAAACGGTAGAAATAGCCTATGTTGACCAACTGCGTGACGATATGGATCCTAAAAAAACGGTATGGGAAGAAGTTTCAGATGGCTTAGATCTGATTACTGTGGGAAGTTACGAAACACCTTCTCGCGCCTACCTAGGACGATTTAATTTTAAAGGGGCAGATCAGCAAAAACATATTGGTAATTTATCGGGAGGAGAACGTAATCGCGTCCATTTGGCTAAATTATTAAAAAGTGGTGGGAATCTATTATTACTTGATGAACCGACTAATGATTTAGACGTGGAAACGTTACGCGCCCTAGAAGAGGCCATTCTTGCTTTTCCTGGATGTGCAGTTGTTATTTCACATGATCGCTGGTTTTTAGATAGAATCGCCACCCATATTTTAGCTTTTGAAGGTGATAGTGAAGTGGTTTGGTTTGAAGGGAATTATGCAGATTATGAAGCGGATCGTCATAAACGCTTAGGGACTGATGCAGATAATCCACACAGGATTAAATATAAGAAAATCGGGTAAATATATCTGTTGGCTGGGTAACGGCTCTTCCGTTAACTAACAATGCGCCTCCGTCCTGTTGGTTTGTCTAAGAGACGCAGCCCAGCCTACATAGTTAGGGATAACATATTATCTAATGCTTTCTTTGCTAACTTTGATTCTTCAGGTTCAACTGATATTTGATTAACCACATGTCCTACAACTAGGTTTTCTAACACCCAAGCCAAATGCTGTGGGTCTGTTCTAAACATAGTGGAGCACATACTTAAAGTGGATGACATAAAGTGTACGTTTTTTCCTTGATCTTTACAGTCTTCATGTAACCGATTAACCAGATTCAATTCTGTTGCCACTAACCAGCGTGTGCTGGGTTCTGATTCCTTTACTGTTTTTAAAATAGTCTCTGTTGAACCAATATAATCCGCTTTTTGACAGACTTCAAAACAGGCTTCTGGATGCGCAATTACTTTAGTTTCTGGATATTTTTCTTTAAATTCATCGATATGTTCCGGTTGAAATACTTGATGCACAGAACAAAAACCAGACCAAAGAATAATTTTTGCCTCTTTAATCTGTTGCTCAGTTAATCCACCCATGGGTTTGCCAAAATCCCAAACCACCATTTTCTCTAATGGTATACCCATTAAATACCCTGTTGTTCTACCCAAATGCTGATCTGGGAAAAATAAGATTTTTTCTCTTTTAGCAAAACTCCATTCCAATACTTTTTTTGCATTAGACGAGGTGCATACAATACCTTCATGTTTACCACAAAAAGCTTTTAGATCAGCTGCTGAATTAATATAAGTCACAGGTGTGATCTCATGATCAGCATCAATTACTTGCGACAATTCATCCCAGCATTTTTGTACATTCGTTGCATTTGCCATATCCGCCATAGAGCAACCAGCGGCTAAGTCTGGCAAGATTGCAATTTGATCTGGGCGAGACAAAATATCAGCAACTTCTGCCATAAAGTGAACACCACAAAAAACGATATATTCTGCTTCAGATTCTGAGGCTTCTCTGGAAAGTTTTAGTGAATCACCTGTTATATCAGCATGTTTAAACACTTCGTTTCGCTGATAATGATGACCTAGAACAATACACCGTTTACCTAGTTTTTCTTTTGCAGTAATAATAAGGTCTTCGCATTCTTCATCATCAAGTAATGCGTAATCTTGGATGGGTAATGGTGTGGACGTCATAATAGTTCCATGCGTTGTAGGTTAGGCTGTCGTCTTTTTTGACAACCTAACATTTACATTGATTGATACTGTTGGGTTAACGATAAAGCCGTTAGCCCAACCTACGATATCAACCTTCTTCTGCTTTTTCAGCTGGTTTGCGTAATTTTATTCCTAGTTCTCTTAACTGAATATCATTCACAATAGCTGGTGCGTCAACCAATGGGCAAGCAGCCGATTGTGTTTTAGGGAATGCAATCACATCTCTGATTGAATCAGACCCTGTCATTAACATAACTAACCGATCTAACCCAAAAGCAATTCCTCCATGTGGAGGGCATCCGTATTTTAATGCGTCTAATAAGAAACCGAATTTTTCTCTTGCCTCTTCTTCACCAATACCTAAAATTTCAAGGACTTTAGTTTGCATATCTGTGTGGTTAATACGAATCGAACCGCCACCTAATTCTGTTCCATTCAAAATCAAATCATAGGCTCTTGATAATGCTTTTCCTGGGTTCGCTTCAAGCTCTTCAATCGAACAACTAGGTGCTGTAAATGGATGATGAATTGCATTCCA
>CAZZIX010000115.1:0-4798 GCA_964654345.1 uncultured Methylomarinum sp. | reverse complement strand
ATATCCACCAACTCTAAAGGAATACGTAAATCAGGTTTATCTGAACCATAACGTCGCATACCTTCTTCGTATGTCATTACAGGAAACTTATCACCCAAATCCACATTAAGAATCTCAGAAAATAACTGCTTCATCATTTCTTCCATCGTTGCCATGATTTCATCTTCATTCATGAACGAGGTTTCTATATCCAACTGAGTAAATTCTGGTTGTCTATCTGCCCGCAAATCTTCATCACGAAAACAACGCACGATTTGGTAGTATTTATCCATGCCAGAGATCATCAACAACTGCTTATAGAGCTGTGGTGATTGTGGCAAGGCAAAAAAAGCATTCTCATGAGTACGGCTAGGTACAATATAATCCCTTGCCCCTTCCGGTGTTGCTTTGGTTAGAATAGGGGTTTCAATTTCATAATATTCTCTGTCATCAAGAAAATTACGTAAGTAACGGGTCACGTCTCTACGCACCTTCATTTTTTGTTGCATAGCCGTGCTACGTAAATCAATATAGCGATAGCGTAAACGCATCTCTTCATTAACTTCTATATCACTTTCAATTGGAAACGGAGGTGTTTCAGATTCATTCAGTATTTCTATCTGATTAACCATCACCTCAATCTCACCCGTTTTCATATTCGGGTTGACGGTGCCTTCCAGACGATCTTTAACGCGTCCTTTTACATGTAAAACGTACTCACTGCGCACACTTTCAGCAATAGCAAAGGCTTCTGTTTCATCAGGATTAAAAACCACTTGCACTAAACCTTCACGGTCTCTAAGATCAATAAAAATTACACCACCATGATCTCTACGACGATGAACCCAGCCGCATAATTCAATAGTTTCATCTAAATGTTGTTTTGTTACTTCTCCGCACTTGTGCGTACGCATATTTGTTCTCTTTGTTCAGGGTTAAAAGTATCGTCACCTTTTTGTTACTCAGGCTTTGATGATATTTATTGATTTTAATTTATTCGTAAATTTATGGACAGATAAAAACGTTGGGTTAACGATAGAGCTGTTAGCCCAACTTACCACAATAACAGTGACTACCACTTAACAAAAAACTAATTAATGATTACATCCACTGCCGCAACTATGTCCACTTGTTTTAGCTTTTGCTGGTTCAGACTTGGATGTAGTTTTGGATGCTTCTGAATCCTTTTTCTTAGGCCCACCTTTAAAGTCGGTTTCATACCAGCCGCTGCCTTTTAATCTAAAACCAGCAGCTGAAATTTTTTTCTTGAGTTCAGGTTTATTACAGGCTGGACAATCTACTAATGGCTCGGCACTCATTTTTTGTAGTGCTTCATGCTCATTTCCACATGATTGACACTGATATTCATAAATAGGCATTAAATGCTCCAAAAAAATCAAAATATCACTATAAATGAGGCCAGTATTTCATTTTTTCAAGAGCCTTCTATAGAATAAGCAGACTATTCTAATAGAAAAACACTAAGACTATGGATAAATTAACACTCATTCAACCTGATGATTGGCATTTACATGTTAGAAATGGGGAAATACTTAAAACAGTTATCACTCATACTGCAAAGCAATTTTCTCGTGCAATCATAATGCCCAACCTAAAACCACCTGTCACAACGGTTAAACAAGCATTAATTTATCGGCAAGAAATAATTCAAGCGTTACCTGTAGAATCAGATTTCAATCCATTAATGACTCTGTATTTAACGGGTTCCACGACAAAGGATGAAATAATAAAATCAGCTGAATCAGAACATATTCATGCTTTTAAATTATATCCAGCGGGGGCAACCACCAATTCAGATTCTGGAGTAAATGATATTAAATCTATATACCCCATTCTGGAAGTGATGGAACAAGTTGATATTCCTTTATTAATCCACGGAGAAGTCACTGATAATAATTGTGATATTTTTGACCGAGAAAAAGTATTCGTAGAATCCAGTTTAAGCAGTATAGTTAAAAACTTTCCAAATCTTCGCATTGTTGTTGAACATGTTACTACAAAGGAAGCTGTTGATTTTGTTACATCAAGCTCCAATAAAGTTGCAGCAACCATTACTCCTCAACATTTATTGTTTAATCGTAATGCCATTTTAGTGGGCGGTATACGACCTCACCTTTATTGCCTGCCTATTTTAAAACGCGAACACCATAGACAGGCTTTAATTAAAGCAGCTATAAGCGGCAACCCAAAATTTTTCCTTGGAACTGACAGCGCCCCTCATTTAACTGGTGCTAAAGAAAATAGTTGTGGTTGTGCTGGTTGCTATAGCGCTTATGCCGCTTTAGAACTTTACGCAGAAGCGTTTGAACAGGAAAACTCTTTAGATAAACTGGAAGGTTTTGCCAGTTTTTTTGGTGCTGATTTTTATCAGTTACCTAGAAATACTCAAACCATTACACTAAACAAACAATTATGGGCAGTTCCAGATAGTTATCAAATCGGCAATGAAACGATTACCCCACTAAAAGCTGGGGAAGATTTAAACTGGAAATTTATTCCCAATTGATAAAACCCTCTAACCACTATACTTTTAATCTTATGAGCAAGTGACAGAAATCCGCGTCAAGTCTATCAATGCCATTCGCCAACCAACACAAAAGGCGCCCAATAAACCGGATGATTAAGTTTTTTATTTTTCATTAAGCCTTGTTGGGCTTGTTGCATCGCCATGGCTTTAGTAACACCGGGCTGTTGATAATATTTATAAAAATCAGAAAAAAACTGTTTTGCTGCTTCATCTGCGACTGGCCAGAGAGTGCCTATAGCACTTTTAACACCCGTTTGCACAACAACACCCGATAACCCTAATGGCGAACGATCATCTCCTTCTGCTGTTTGGCAGGCACTTAAAGTAACTAACTCTACTGGCCGATTATTGACAGCTTCATTCTGAAATAATTCTGATAATTGTTTCATATCAAGTAAATGATCATAAGTCATGATAAAACTTTGTTTTGGATCTCCTGAAAAGTATCCATGGGAAGCTATATGTACAATTGAATGACCTTGATGTACATTATTGATAAAGTTTTTTAATAGGAATTTTTTATTTTCCATCACGTCTACTGTGCTTAGTGCTGACAAAGTTTTTAATTCTTCACTCACACCCGGCAATGCTAATAACTCTTTCATTCTATTCGCTCGTAAAGCCCGATCGCGTTTGATAGACTCTGTTTGCCGTAAATTTAATTTTCTTTGTGGCAGCCCTCGTTTTTCTTTTGCTGGTTCTTCAAATAAATCAACCCCACTATTCAATAATTCTTCAACCACAGGCCCTGGCTCACTCATTCCCGCTAATAAAATATCATTTTTTTGTGTATTTTTTGATTGGGGAGCCACTAAAGACAAACCAGGAACAGTCACCAATGCATATTTTTCAGTTAAATACTGTTGCCCATCAAAAAGTAAGGAAAAGGGAATTTTTCGCAGCGCACCATCAGGCAAGTAAACTAAAGTTTCAATTTTTTTCTGTCGTAAATCATCTGATAATGGCGCTATTAGCCATTGGTATAATATATTCGATTCTTTTTTTAAAGATGACCCAGAGTAAATTGCGCTAGTAATGCTTTGTACTAAAGCAGAGATTTCAGCAGGTGTTTTATTAATTTGGTAAGCTTTTATCTGATCATCAAAACGAACAAGTAACGCCATTTTATCAGTCAGCATAATGGGGTATAAAATAGCAGTACCCGCTTCTACTATACTACTTTTATGTTGCTGTTTTACTGTACATGCATCACGAAAATAATCCTGTAGCTCTTCCGCCTTTAACTGTTCCCATGTTTGCAAAACTTCGTTTAACAACTGTTGTTGCCCTTTAAGCTCAGCTTTTTCTGTTTGTTGCAAGAGGGTTTCAATATATTCAGAATACAAAGGTGAAAACGTTTTATCAAAAGAGGACTCACCATTGTCATACACAACAGGAATATCTATTCGTGATTGTTCCAATTGCTGTATAGCACTTCGGTAAGCTGATAACGCTTTCGTATGCTTCCTTTGTTTCAATAATAACCGGGCTTTTTGCCAGTGCCAATCTAATAGTAAATCAGGACTACTGTCGCTTAATTGGGCTTGTTCTATCAATTGCAGGGCTTCATCAATTCGTTTTTGCTGTGCATAAAGATCTGCCTGATAACCTAAAGCCTGAGCTTTAAATCGACTTGTTATAGGCTGGTCTACCACAGCTTGCAAGACTTCCTGAGCAATTTTCAGCTCACCCAGTTGTGCTGCCTGGTAGCCTAGTGATAATTGTAATTGCTGTTTTGTCTGTGGGTCAGTAATCGATTGAATATTAACTAATGCATGCGCTACTAGTGTTTTATCTTTGTTAACTTTACTCAAATTTATTACAGCACTGGCTATTTGTGCATGATCTCCGGTTTTTTCTGCTATCTCAATCGCTTGCTTATACCAGCCTTCTGATTGTTGTTTATGATTACGTGCTATTTCAATATGCCCAAAGCGCTGCATTATTTCGCTAATGATAGCGTAATTTTGTGCCTCTTGAACCTCATCATAAATACTGATCAACCGATCTTCAGCCCCCTTAACTTGACCATTACGTAGCATAATATCTGCAGAGGCAATGCTAATTAACCAACGCTCTACAGGAGTATTACTATTTTTTTCTGCTTTTTTTAATAAGTCTTGAGCCTCATAAACTCGTCCAGCAGATACAGCTTCTTCACTTTGTTTTAAATAGTCACTGCTAGATGTTGCAGCAAAAGCTACACCACCAAACAAACTAGTCATCATAATTACCAAAAATAAAATTTTTTTAAACATAGTTTTACTCAAC
>CAZZIX010000114.1:0-8077 GCA_964654345.1 uncultured Methylomarinum sp. | reverse complement strand
TTTTGAGTATCAGAAAAATTTAATCGTTCTTCTTTAAATCCGATTTTTGATAATCGTTCCACCAAAACATCTTGACACCCTTCATCTTTAGGTGTGACTGATTCTCTTTTGATTAAGTCTTTAAGTAAAGCTAATGTTTCACTCATAAAGCTTGTTGATAGTGTTCATCTGTAAACCCAACAACCATTTTTTCACCCGTATCTAATATTGGACGCTTAATCAATGTCGGTGACTCTAGCATAAAGCCTAAAGCTGATTGTTTTGAAATTGTTTCTCTTTGTTCATCAGTCAATTTTCGCCAACTGGCACTCCGTTTATTGAGTATGCCTTCCCAGCCCAGCTCAGCTTCTAAATAATTGAGTAAATCCTCAGTTAAACCTTGTTTACGATAATCATGAAACTTATATTCAATGTTATGACCATTCAACCAGTCTTTGGCTTTATTGATAATAGTACAATTACTTATACCGTATAGGGTATGCATGTTATAACTCGCTATTTAATAGTTCTTCTATATTTGGTAGTTCTCTGTCTTTTCGGGTATGAGATTTGTATAAATCCAGAAATTCCATAAACGCTTGTTCCAAATCAGACAATATTTCTTCTTCATTACCCCTATCTTCTACAGAAATTTCTGAGGAATCCAAATACTCTTTTTGTAAAGCAATCTCACTATTTAAAGATAAAATTGCATAAATGATTGCATTACTTGATAAAGGTTCTGACATGTTTTTTATAATATTAAAAAAATCAATGCCCAAATAAGAAATAAAATAAAACCATAAAGTTCCTATTTAGGCGACAAAATACTCTATTTTTAATCTCGCAAAAGTTCATTCAATCCTGTTTTACTCCGTGTTCTTTCATCAACCTGTTTGATAATTACAGCACAATATAAACTATGAGTTCCATCTTTTGATGGCAAGTTTCCAGGAACAACTACAGATCCAGCAGGCACACGACCATAAATAGTCTCACCTGTCATACGGTTATAGATTTTAGTGCTTTGCCCTATATAAACGCCCATAGAGATAACAGAACCTTGTTCAACTACTACGCCTTCAACGATTTCTGATCTAGCACCGATAAAACAATTATCTTCAATAATTGTGGGTCCCGCTTGTAATGGTTCTAAAACACCGCCAATGCCTACACCACCGGATAAATGTACGTCTTTACCAATTTGAGCACAAGAACCTACAGATGCCCAAGTATCAACCATAGTTCCACTATCTACATAACCACCAATATTAACAAAAGAAGGCATTAATACGGCGCCTGGAGCAATATAAGATCCATGACGAGCTACCGCATTAGGTACAACGCGAACACCACCTTTAGCAAAATCTTCTGGTGAATGAGTAGAAAATTTGGCTTCTACTTTATCGTAATAACGTGTATTACCACCTTCAATCACTCTATTTTCGTTAATTCTAAAAGAAAGTAATACGGCTTTTTTCAGCCACTGGTTAACCACCCATTCACCGGTTGTTTTTTCTGCAACACGAGCGGTTCCTGCATCTAGCCTATTGATTGCTTCTTCAACGGCTGAACGAATTTCTGCCGATACCGTTGCTGGAGAAATATTTGCACGATCTTCAAAGGCTTGGTTAATAATATTTTCTATATTTGACATATGTTTTTAGTCGATTGTGTTAATAAAATGTTTAATTCGGTTTGCTGCTTCTATACATTCATCTACAGACGCTACTAATGCAATACGAACATGATTTTTTCCTGGGTTTTCATCATTAACATAACGAGATAAATAACTCCCAGGTAAAACGGTAATGTTTTGTTGTTTAAATAATTGCTGAGCAAATTCTGCATCATCTATTGTTGTTTTTAACCAAAGATAAAAACTAGCGGGTGGTTTTTTAATACTACAAACGCCACTCAAAATATTTATAAAAGCTGTAAATTTTTCTCTATATAAAACTCTGTTTTCCTTAACATGAGCCTCATCATTCCATGCTGCAATACTTGCATATTGTGTCTGTATAGATAATGCACAGCCCTGATAAGTTCTATATTGAAAATATTTTTGTAATATTTTAGCATCACCAGCAACAAAACCAGACCTTAAACCAGGTGCATTAGAGCGTTTTGATAAGCTATGAAAAATAACACAACGCTCAAATGTTTTATTGCCTATTTCATAAGCAGTTTGTAACAAGCCTTGTGGAGGGTTATTTTCGTCATCATAAATTTCCGTATAACATTCATCAGAAGCAATAATAAAATCATATTTTTCAGCTAAAGCCATCAATTTCTGATGATTTTCTTGAGATATAACCGTTCCTGTTGGGTTCCCTGGCGAGCAAATAAAAATAAGCTGGCAACGTTGCCATATTTCATCAGGTACTGAATCAAAATCAGGTAAATACTCTGTTGCTTCCGTTGTATTCAAATAATAAGGTTCTGCACCTGCTAATATTGCTGCTCCCTCATAAATCTGATAAAAAGGGTTTGGCATAATTACAACAGGGTTCTGAGAGGAATCCACCATTGCTTGAGTAAAAGAAAATAATACTTCTCGGGTTCCACTTACAGGGATCACCTGAGTTTCACTATCAACATCTTGAGTGATAATTTTAAAACGATGGCTTATCCAGTTTGCGATAGCTTGCCTTAGTTCTGGCAAGCCTTTTGTAGTCGGATATTTAGCAATACCATCAATATTTTTTATCAGGGCTTCATGAATTAAAGTGGGTGTTTCATGTTTTGGTTCACCAATAGATAAGGCAATATGCGCTTTATCTATTGGTGGAATTATTCCTTGCTTAAGCTGTTTAAGTTTTTCAAAAGGATAAGGGTGTAACTGATCTAAATTTGGATTCATTGCCTCAATAATTATTTTTGACAACGAGGAGTTTTACCGATTGATTGAGCCTGTTGATAAAATTTCATTGCTTTAGGCATATGGTCTGATAGCTCTTTAATTCGTGTATCATGTGACGGGTGAGTAGACATAAACTCAGAAGACTCGTTTCCTTTACTAGCTCCTGCCATTTTTTGCCATAAATTAACACTCTGTCTTGGGTCAAAACCCGCTTTTGCCATTAACTCTAGACCTATAATATCTGCTTCACTTTCGTGAGTTCTACTAAAAGGCAAAATAATACCGTATTGAGCACCAAGACCTAAAGCACCTATTGCAAGTTGTCCTACCGCTGAAGTTGGATTACTCACAGATGAAACTAATGCGACGCCTTGATTAACAGCCGTTTTTTGAGACATTCTTTCATTACCGTGACGTGCTAGTACATGTCCTACTTCGTGCCCTATTACAGCAGCTAACTGATGTTGATTATCGACAAGCTCAATCAACCCTGTATGAACGCCAATTTTATTTCCAGGCAACGCAAACGCATTAAGTGTCTTATCATCAAATACAACAACTTCCCAGGCACCACCAGATTCATGCGTTATCGCTTCGGCAATACATTCAACAAATTTAGTATATTGCGTATTTTTGCTTAAAGGTTTTTTAGTTTTTAAATCTGTAAAAGCCTGTAGTCCCATTTTATTTACCTGTGCATCATCTAAATAAATAAATTGGGTTCTGCCTGTAGGACTGGTTGCACAGGCAGCCAGTAAAAAACTTAGAACAACTGGAATTATTTTATTTAACATAAGACTATTTTTAGATTAAAAAATTACATTCTAACGTAACTAGTTGCTGAGTTATAGTACAAGATGCTTAGAAAACTTAAACTTCCTCTCACTTTCCTAAAATTTTCATCACTTACGTATTATTCTTTAAATATCTTCAGTACTCGAAGGAAGAGTAATCTTTTGATTTAAGCTAACTGACTTGGTTACAACATATTTCTGATAGTTTATAGAGATTTTTAGCCCCGCAAACCGACCAGCCATCTTTATCAACTCGTTTGTTGTCTTATTAAATGTTAATTTAATAACGCTTAATGTTCTATCTTCATAACCCTCTTCTACATTATCTGTTTTTAATAAAAAATGATAATGATAAATCTCATTATCTTCAGCATCTTCAATTTGTAATGGCTCTCCCAATTGACTGAGGACTTGAGTTTTTTGTGGCAAATCTACATCAATTTTTTTAATAGAATCAGTATCAGCCTTTAATTGCCTTTTCTCTTTATTAATTTTTGCCCCACCTAATGACCGTATGGAAATTTCAAGGAATTCTGCAGGAGCAATTTGTAGAAATAATGGAGAAAATGTCCAAAGTGTTAAGCGATCATCCTCATTAAAATTCAGGTCAAAATAAAATTTAATTTCTGGGTTAACAATCTTTCCTTGCCCGTCAATTTTTCTAAACCAATAACGCCAGACTTCCCCTGAATCCAATATTCGGGACTCACTGGGTTGAATTTTTGATAAAGAAACAAAATCATCACTATAAAGTAAAGGGGCTTTAAACTTCCATTTAAACTCATCACTGGCTTCAAGAGCAAAGTTTTGGTCAAAATCACTCATCTGTAAATAAGTTCGATAAGCTCTAATCCATGTAAAACATCCTGTTAACGAAATAACTAAAAACAATAAAAAAAACCATCTAAAAAACTTTATCATCCTAATTTCCACCTAATTAATGAATGGTTCCAGAATCATTTTGTGATGAACATCCAACAAGAAGGTTTTCAACATCAATTTTATCAAATTGGTATTGTTTCCCACAAAATTCGCAGTCAACATCAATTGTTTCCGTTGTCTGCAAAATACTTTCTAACTCTTCTCGCCCCATGCTCGCAAGTGTATTTTCTATCTTTAACTGAGAACAAGCACACTTAAATTCTACCGATTCAGCTTCAAACAACCTGACTTTCTCTTCATTGAAGAGTCTGTACAACATTTCTTCACATCCCAATGAGAGCATTTCATCTTTAGTCACTGTATTTGCTAATGCTGAAATACGTTCCCAATCAAGCTCATAATTATCTTGTGCGGGTAATTCCTGTAAAAACAACCCCGCAGCATATGTTTCATTTGCAAATAACCAAACTCGAGTTTCTAATTGCTCTGATTGTAAAAAATAGTTAGTGATCACTTCTGCTAAATCAGTGCCTTCTAACGGGACTACCCCTTGATAAGGCTCGCCTTTCTCTGGTTTTACAGTAATAACCAAGCGACCTTCTCCCATCATCTCAGAAAAAGTCTTAGTAGATGACGAAACAACCCCTCTCGCCAAACCTCGTATTTTTCGATCATGAGTGGATTGTGCCACTACTGTTTTTAAAGCCCCTTCACCCTGAGCTTGTATAATCAATGAACCTTCAAATTTAATGGTTGCTGATAATAAAACAGCGGCTGCCAATGTTTGGCCTAATTGTTCTTCCACTTCTACAGACAATTGCTGGTGCTGTTTAGTTTCCTTCCAACTTTTTTTCAGACGAACCCACTCACCTCTAACACCCAGTTGTTCAAATAAAAAACGTCGTAAACAATCTTGTTCTTTCATTTATATTTCATTTGCCATTAAGAGAAATTAATTTCATTATAAGCATAATTGACCATTGAGGTTTTTATTGCTGATTCCTTTATACTACAAGACAACTACGGATAAAACAGTCTTTTACAAAATAATGCCATGTCTGAAAATAAAGTTCCAATGCAAGTCTCTCAAAATCACTTTGTTAATGGAAATACAATTATTCCACCCTTCCCTTCACACTTAGAACAGATTATCTTTGGTTTAGGTTGTTTTTGGGGGGCTGAACGACGATTTTGGCAACAATCAGGGGTTTTTAGTACAGCGGTTGGGTTTACTGGAGGACAAATACCTCACCCTACTTATGATGATGTTTGCACGGGTCTAACTAATCATAATGAGGTGGTAAAAATTATTTTTGATCCGACAATCATTTCATTTAAGCAACTACTTGTTGTTTTTTGGGAGTCTCATAACCCAACGCAAGGAATGAGACAGGGTAATGACAGAGGAACTCAATATCGTTCAGGGATATACACTTTTAGTAAAGAACAACAAGATATAGCAATAAAGTCACAAGAACAGTATCAAGAACAATTATTCACTGCAGAGTTAGGCAAAATAACAACAGAAATACTCAATGCACCCAAATTTTATTATGCGGAAGATTATCATCAACAATATTTAGCCAAAAAACCACAAGGCTATTGTGGCTTACAGGGTCTTGGAATTTCAGCTAAATAGCATAGGGTAAAAAACTGCAGGCAAAAAAAAAGCAGTTAAGAAACTGCTTTAAAGTAATTTTAGGAATAACATAACGCAACTTTTACTGTACTGCTTAACCACTAGAGTCTCAAAAGTTGTGACCATATTAGCAAGAGATTTGTCAAGTTTAAATGTGACATTTTGTCGCACTATCAATATTTTATATTTTTTTCAAGACTTTATTGCCTTAACCCCTTAAAAAATAAGAATTAATACGATTATGGCCTAGAAATAAAATAAAGCATTTTCTCTATCTTTTTGATATTTATGGTGGAAAAATAATTTTTTATACATTTTTCCAAAAAAATTACTTAAAAACCTTTATCAACAATCAAACAAAGTATATTTATACTATATTGTGTTAGCTTCATATAAACTAGCATTCTAATAAAACCCTGCTCGAAATATAATCAAGATTATGGAACAAACGCAACAACCTATTAAAGCAAAAAAAGCTTATCAACTCACACTACGTTCAAAAAAAAACAACAACTTGTCTAAAACATCTGACATAGCACGTTCATTGCTACTTTCCGAATTATCAATGATTTCTTATTTGCCGCCAGAACAAGCAAAAATTGCTGCCGTTAAGCTGGGTTTTCCAGATACTCTTTTTTTCGACAACGATGGTTCACAAGCTTATTCCTTCGCAAACAAAATAGATATAATCATTGCCTTCAGAGGTACTGAACCCAATGAATGGAATGATTTAAAAGCTGATATGAATGCTATTCAAGCATTAGCAGATACGGTTGGTAAAGTGCATCGTGGATTTAAAAAAGAGGTGGATGACCTATGGCCTCTATTAGAAAAAATGCTCACCACTAACACTAAAAACCTCTGGTTTACCGGACATTCACTAGGAGGAGCAATGGCCACTATTTGTGCAGGACGATGCCTACTCTCTAATATAAAGTCTAATCCAATTCAAATCCAGACTTTCGGCAGCCCTCGTGTTGGAAATAGGCGTTATATTAATCACGCAAAAGTAGATTACCTTCGCTGGGTTAATAACAATGACATCGTAACCAGATCACCTCCAGTCTGGTTAGGTTATCGTCATACAGGAAAGGAAATGTACTTAGATTCAGAGGGGCGACTAAAACAACTCTCTCTTTTACAACGCAGAAAAGATATGTGGAAAGGCTTTATCAAGGGTATTATGAATAAAGAAATCGACCATTTCAATGATCATTCTATTGATCAATATATCGAATATCTTTTCCATGAAGCTCAACAAACATGTGAACTCTAGCCCTTTGTATTAATAATAATCAGGTCATCTGAAAAATGAAAAAGTAATACCACTTTAATAATTTTATTTATCATGCTTCTATTTGCCAGCCCTTTCTCAAGTGCAACCGAAACACTGACTGAAAAAAACACAAACCAACCAACCTCATCTGACAAAATAATAATCACTTATAGTGATAATAAAAACCCTGAAAAACCTAAAACAAATAATTCAATTGATGGCTCAACATCTGCGTCGCAACTCAGAGCTAGAAAGAGCCACTCAGTCTCAAAAGATGATGAAACTGGATTAGCAATTTTCTTTGGGATTATTATTCTTGGTGTGATTATCTTTTTTTTAAAACCATTCAGTGAAAAAAAATAAGACTGATTATTCTATTTTAAAATTATATTTCTTAATTTTAAGACTGATAACTTTAATTACAATAACCTTTTGATTGCAATTTCATTCGTGATGGTGCCTCGGGCCGGAATCGAACCGGCACGGTGTTGCCACCGCGGGATTTTAAGTCCCGTGCGTCTACCAATTTCGCCACCGAGGCATTTCTTGATGGGCTAATACAGCCGTGCATTCTATACACTCTGCATAAAAATATCTAGTACTATCTTTAGTTTTCTAATATAAATTTAAAAAATCAGTCAAAT
>CAZZIX010000113.1:0-8088 GCA_964654345.1 uncultured Methylomarinum sp. | reverse complement strand
ACTAGGGTATTTATTGCGAGTTCCTAAGTAGAATAAGCTTTACTTTGTTCATGTAATTGAATATTGATGATCCTAAGTGCGGCAAGCACGGCAGCAAAAACCTGGTTAGAATGAACCCCGCGAGTTTTATAGGTTTTATGCTCACAATCCCAGCTAATAACACACTCTGTTAGTGCGTTAGTATTACCCCCTTTTGGTATTCTGACCTCATAATCTAATAATTGAGGCAGGGTATAGTCATGGAGCTTTAAAACTTTATTGATCGCATCAATAAAAGCGTCAAAACCTCCATTCCCCGAACCCGAAGCAAGATGTATTTTACCTTTAATATCAATGCGCAAGCTGACAGTTGCTTCTAAGTCAAGACCACTAGTGATTGAGCAGTTAAGGAGTTTTATGTGCTGATAATTCTTACTTTCCAGAACATCTGCAATAATGAAAGGTAGGTCATCAGTCGTAATAGTTTGTTTGGAGTCGCCAAGTTTAACGATTCGAGCAAGAACCTTTTTTTGATTCTCTTCTGATAAATCAAGATCTAACAATTCCAGATTTTTTTTCAAAGATGCTTTACCACTCATTTTTCCTAATGCATAGCTATGAATGCGAGAAAATCTTTCCGGTATTAATTTACTTTTGTATAAATCACCTTTTTGGTCGCCATCAGCATGGATGCCAGCAGTCTGGGTAAAGACATCAGCTCCAGTGATAGGTGTGTTAGCTGCAATACGTTTACCTGAAAAGTTTTCTATCAGCTTACTGGTTTTTACCAAATGACTTTCATCAATGGATAAATCCATGTTTAATTTATCGCGTAATACAACAGCTACTTGGGCTAATGAAGCATTACCTGCTCTTTCTCCCAGACAATTAATTGTACAATGGATTGAATTGATACCTGCTCTTACTGCTGCCATTACATTTGCTGTGGCAAGACCATAATCATTATGAGGATGGAAGTCAAAATGAAGTTTAGGGTAGCGAGTAATCATGTCAGTCAAATTGTCAAAAACTTCTTCTGGCGACATAACACCTAAAGTATCTGGAAGCATAAAATGAGTGATCCCAATTTCTTTGATTTTATCCAGTAAAGAAAAAACATAGTCTGGGCTATCTTGGTATCCATTTGACCAGTCTTCTAAGTAAACATTGACAGTTAAGTCTTTTGTTAGCGCATAGTTGACGGTTTTTATAATATCAGCAACATGCTCTTCAAGGGTTTTTCCAAGTTGATTATGACAATGTTTCTTGCTTCCCTTTGTTAACAAGTTAATAACACTGCCTTCTGTATCTACAATCCAGTCTACGCTACGTGTGTGATCAACAAAACCTAAGACTTCAATACGGCCTTGGTATTCTTCCTGATTCGCCCATTGATTTATTCGAGTGACTGCTTGTTTTTCTCCTTCTGAAACGCGAGCAGATGCAACTTCAATTCTATCAACTTTTAATGAATGTAATAGGGTTTTGGCAATGTTAACCTTTTCTTCTGGAGAGTAAGACACGCCTTGCGTTTGTTCACCATCACGCAGAGTGGTATCCATTAATTGGATATGTCTAGGTTGAATTGTCATATCTTGTTGTCAGAAATCAAGTCAAAATGTGAAAATTTTGTTTAAACCCAAAGCCATGGATAGGTCTGTTTATGTTTTTCTTCGTACTGGTCAATTTTGTCAGTTTGTAGAAGTGTTAAGCCAATATCATCTAGTCCTTTTGCCAGGTTTCCTTTGCGGAAAGGGTCTATTTCAAATTTAAAGCCATTGCCTGCAGGGGTTGTTAATTCCTGGTTTTCTAGATCTACAACAAAACGGACGCCTTCATTATCTGAAATTTCATTCATTAAGCTGGCGAGTTGTTCCTTTGTTGCGACAATAGGTAATATGCTATTTTTAAAGCAGTTGTTAAAGAATATATCAGCGTAGCTTGAAGAAATTATGGTGTTGAATCCATAATCAGCGATAGCCCAAGGTGCATGTTCACGTGATGAACCACATCCGAAATTATCACCAGCAACAAGTATTTTTGCACCTTTAAAAGATGGTTTGTTAAGTTCAAAATCAGTGTTCTCGCTACCATCATCGTTAAAACGCCAGTCATGGAATAGGTGCTTCCCAAAACCACTTCGTTCAACTTTTTTTAGAAATTGCTTAGGAATAATCTGGTCTGTATCAACATTGCTACGGTTCATTAATGCAGCAATACTTTCATGTTTATTGTATGGTTCCATAATATTTTTCCAGTTACCCTATTAAAGATTGCGAATATCAACGAAATGCCCAGCTGATGCAGCAGCGGCAGCCATTGCAGGGGATACAAGGTGAGTACGACCACCTTTGCCTTGGCGGCCTTCAAAGTTTCTATTAGAAGTGGATGCGCTGCGCTGGCCTACCGTTAATTCATCACCATTCATCGCTAGACACATTGAACAACCAGGTTCTCGCCATTCCCAGCCAGCATCAATAAAAATTTTATCAAGACCTTCTTCTTCTGCTTGTTGTTTTACATGGTAAGAACCGGGGACAGCAATAGCTGTTACACCTTGAGCAACTTTTGTTCCTTTAGTCATTTCAGCCGCAATACGAAAATCTTCGATACGACCATTAGTGCAAGAGCCAATGAAGATTAAGTCAACAGGTATATCCGTAATTTTTGTATGCGCTTTTAATCCCATGTAGTCCAATGCATTAGTACAGGCCTGACGTTTAATTTCATCATCAAAATCTTCAGGAGCGGGGATTATATTGGTGACACCTGTGACTTGTTCAGGCGATGTTCCCCAGGTAACTTGAGGTTCAATTTCAGCTGCATTTAATTTGACAATTGTATCGAATTTAGCACCTTCATCAGAAGGTAAACTTTTCCAATAAGCTAGAGCTGCATCCCAGTTTTCACCTGAAGGGGTAAATTCTCGACCCTTCAAATAATCATAAGTTTTTTGGTCAGGAGCAACTAATCCGGCTCTGGCTCCTGCTTCAATTGCCATATTACAAAGCGTCATACGGCCTTCCATAGAAAGGGCTGTTATCGCATCGCCAGCATATTCAATAACATGGCCTGTTCCACCTGCCGTACCAATTTTACCTGTGATAGCCAAGGCAATATCTTTTGCTGAAGCGTATTTTGATAATTCACCATCAATTTGAATCAACATAGTTTTTGATTTTTGCTGAGGTAAGGTCTGGGAAACCATCACATGCTCAACTTCTGAAGTTCCTATACCAAAAGCTAATGCACCAAAAGCTCCATGTGTAGCTGTATGGCTATCACCACAGACAACAACCATTCCCGGATGAACAAAGCCATGTTCAGGGACAACAATATGAATTACGCCATTGTTAGGGTTTTTCATATCATATAGATTGAGGCCATTTTCCTGACAATTGTCAGCCATGGTTTCAATTTGTTTTTTAGCGATAGGGTCTGCGATTGGAAGGTCTCTATTTTTAGTCGGTACGCAGTGATCCATTGTAGCTAAAATACTGTGAGGGTTACGAACTTTACGATTTGCAAGTCTTAATCCTTCAAATGCTTGTGGGCTAGTCACTTCGTGCATTAAATGGCGATCAACATAGAGTAAAGGTGCTTGGCCTGGAACTTCAACCACGAGGTGGCTGTCCCAAATCTTTTCATACATTGTTTTTTTCATAGAACTATCCAGAGTTGACACTTAATTTTGATTGATTAGTGAGCTTCTATTGAGTTGGTATTTATCTAGACAGTTTGACTAGGTAAATCTAAAGTAATTAATTATCTTAACAGTGTCTCAGGTTTTAAGTAACCGAATATTATCCCTTATAAAAATAGTTTGTTGCAATAGGAAAAGTGGATTATATATTAATAAGTTAGAAAAAAAGTTCCAGTGTTCACTGAAAGGAAACAATTAATTGCTATTTTGCTGCATTGTTTACTTTAGTTATTAGATATATCATATGCTCATCTTCAGGGCAAATGGTTGTCTTGATAATTTATTTTTTCAACAATTTTAGAAAATTAGGATATAAATGAAAAGCATTAAAAAAGATATAGCCGTTGGAGCATTATTCATTTCAGGAATTTGGGGTTTCGTTTCAGGTGCATTTATTGTTTCCACAGTTCTTTTTGGAACATCTGCTATGCTTAGTAATATCAATCTAGCCGAAAAATTAGATTAATCGAATTCATTAACCTCCTCGTTGTGAATGCAGACTAAAAAGCTGCGACCTTTAGTCTCCTTTAACTTAATAAGTTATAGGAGATTTTTTTTGCAGATTAATTAAACGTTGTTTATTTGTTCGTCACATTTTTCCTACTCTTAGAACTGAATGAATTTTTGATTTTTTTTTATTAAAGGTATTAAAATTTTTTATTAAAGGTAAAATAAAAAGCGATAAGACCAATAAAAAAAATAATGATGAATCAACAAAGCGACTTTTTTAATTTTAGTTATCTAAAAGATTATTTCAGACGGGTTTTTCCTAATGCGCAAGCTTTTGCTTTAGCTTTAATACTCATTGTTGGTTTTGTACTTATATTTACATTATCAGATATTTTATTACCCGTATTTGCCTCTATTATATTGGCCTATTTGTTACAGGGAATTGTTGGTAAATTAGAAACAAAAATACCCCGTTTAGCGGCGGTTTATCTTGTTTTTTCTGGATTTTTAGCTTGTTTGGGTTTTGTTTTGTTTTTTTTAATGCCTTTAGTCTCAGTACAAGCCGTACAATTAGTTCAGCGTATTCCTGAGATGATAAGAAGAGCGCAAGCGGAGGTGATGAAATTACCGGAACTTCATCCTCAGTATATTTCTGAAGCCAATATTAGAGAGATGATGATTTCAATTCAAGATGAATTGTTAGATTATGGACAAGAATTAATTTCTAATTCTGCTGCCTCAGTTGTGGGCTTGGTTACTGCGGTTGTTTATTTGTTTCTTGTTCCAATGATGGTTTTTTTCTTTTTAAAAGATAAGGATACGATTGTTTCTTGGTTTATGCAATTTATGCCTAGGGATAGAAGTTTAACCCTCCAGGTATGGAAAGAAGTCGATATGCAAATTGCAAACTATGTTCGAGGTAAGTTTGTAGAAGTTTTTCTTCTTGGGGCTATCAGTTATATTGTATATTCTTTTTTAGGCTTAAATTATGCTATGTTGTTGGCAGTTTTTATGGGCTTATCGGTTGTTATTCCCTATGTAGGAGCAGCCTTGGTAACTTTTCCTGTTGTGGGTGTAGCTATTATTCAATGGGGGTTCACTTCAGACCAATTTATGTATGTTGCGATAGCCTATTCAATTATACAGGCAGTTGATGGTGTTTTTTTAGTTCCTTTATTATTTTCAGAAGCGGTTAATTTGCATCCAGTAGCCATTATTGTTGCAATTTTATTTTTTGGAGGAATCTGGGGTTTTTGGGGTGTATTTTTTGCTATTCCATTGGCAACAACCGTCAAAGCAATTATAAATGCATGGCCAAGATTAGCTGAAAGACCACTTGAAACATCCTTTTAACTGGAAAATAGTATTAAAATTTTAGATAGTTTTCTAATAGAGGTGCCCTTAAATATGCCTGATTTTAAATTGTACTTTGAATACTTTTAGAATGAGTATGTTGTTTTTTTATGAGAGTTCTCTAAGTTTTTGCAAAACCTCTTCAATATGAGTCTTGACTTTGACTTTTCGCCATTCATAAATCAATATCCCTTCTTCGTTAATTAAAAAAGTACTCCGTTCTATTCCTCGGACTTGTTTTCCGTACATATTCTTCATTTTTATGACATCAAATAGTTGACAAATTTTTTCTTCCTTATCGGAGAGTAGCTCGAAAACAAAGGCTTGTTTTTCTTTAAAGCCCTCGTGAACCTTGACACTATCACGAGAGATTCCAAATATAACAGTATTCAATTCGTTAAATTGGTCGATATTGTCTCTAAAGTCTTTTCCTTCTTGTGTACAGCCAGGAGTATTATCTCGAGGGTAAAAATAAAGGATGACTCTTTTTCCAAGATAGTCTGATAGTTTAAAAGAGATGCCACCCGTTGAATCAGCTTCAAAATCAGGAACAGAGCTGTTTATGCTAATTGTTGTCATATTATTTTATGGGGTTAAAAATTAAGTCTATGTTCAAATTTTCTGAAAAAACATGAAGCTCATCACGCAAGGCCGGCATTATAATTTTTGTAGGGACTGACAAGATAAAATCTACAAAGAATAAGTTAGTTTGTGTGGTAGGTGGCTGGTATTGTTTTAGATTGATTTCTTCAATACAGATTTCTTGGTCAACTAAAAATATAATTATTTCTTCAACAATATTTTTATCTGGAAGTGAAATTAATTCTAGGGAATAGGGAATACTTTCAGATTTCTTTTGGAGGGAGTCAGTCCTTAAGGTATGAAAATGAATTCCAAGTTTTTTTTGTAGACCCTCTAGCGTTGTTTCAAGTTTAGCAATCTGATTCCAGTTGCCATTAACTAATAAGTAAGAAGCATTGACTTGGGCTAAGCTAGAAAATTTAAGAGTAATAACATGACAGTTACAATTCGAAATAGCCTTTAATATTTTACTTATAAAGCTTGTCGAACTGCTTCCCAAAGCCGTAATGGTTAATTGCATAGAGTAGACCCTAAGTTTCGTACAAGTCTATCACCAAAAAACAAGAATAAACATTTTTTATTTTTTCAATATTAAAAAACTTAATGACAATCTTTAAGTTATTGAAGTATCTGCTATTCTTAGATTATGAGTATTGTTGCTCCTTTCAAATATATTAAGTAACTATTGAATTCTTGTTTTACAAGATAGCAATAAATAGTAAAGATACCGAATTGAGGTGTAAAAATGGCAAGATCAAATCAAAATAGAAAAGTTATTCCATCTGAAGATTTTTCAGATACTTTAGATAAGATACTTAACAAAGCAGTACCCTTAGTTGAAGTTACTGACTTGTCTCAGGATGATGACATTATGGATCAATTAATAATGGAAGATGTCTTTGATGTTGCAGATGAAGAAATTGAAAGGTTATCAAATAGTGTGAATGACCGGAAAATTGAGAAAGACAATAAAAAGAATGTTGAGAATATTATTTTAGAAATAAAAAAAGGGCAAGTTGACGAGTTCTCTGCTTCTGAAAGAACAAAAATACAGAAAATCAGTCCAGATGGTAATAAGGGTGGATTAAATGTAGATGATTTACTAGATTTGGTAGATGAGAAATCCAATATTAATCAGGAAGAATTTACTGAAAATGATACTAACCCAGAGTTGGAAGATATGATGGTAGAAAAGCATAAAAATCAGAAAGAAAGTATTGAAAACATTGATATAGAAATCGAAGGTTTATCAAAAGGTGTCAATGATTTAGAACTGGCTATAGAAAATAAAAAAGCTATGGAAAATAAAACTTCTGATGTACAAAAGGAAGAGGTTGATGAGTTTTCTGGTTCTGAACAATCAATAAAAGAAAATGGGTTAGATATAGATGATTTACTTGATTCTGTAGATGAAGAATCAAGTGTCAAGCAAGAAGAACCAGCTGAAATAGATGAATTTTCTGAAGATGATGAGCTTCTAAAGCTGGTGCTAGAAGATGAGAGGATAGAAAAGAATGAAGAAGACAATGGAAGTGAAGAGAAAATTGATCAACAAATTGCAAGCTTATCAAACGATGTAAATAGCTTAGAAATAGAAAAAGAAAACAACAAAGAGTTAGAGGGTCAAACACTTGAAATACAAAAGAATAAAGTTGATGAATTTTCTAGTCCTGAACAGACTAGTATAGAGAAAAATAATTCTGATGAATTAAACCTTAAGAAGGATGAGGTAGATGTAGATGATTTACTGGATTCGATAGATGAAGAATCTAGGGTAAAACATGAAAAGTCGACTGAAATAGATGAGTTTTCTGAAAATGATCTGAAGTCTGAACCAGAGATGGAAGAGGATAATGTTAGTGTAGAGAATGTCGATGAACTGAATTCAGATACATTAATTGCTGACTTTGATATTTCTTCTGGTGATGAACTTTTAGAACCAGATAATGAAATAGATGAGTTAGAAGAAAAAATACAGGTAGCTGATGAAGACAGAGAAGAGACTGGTCTTTTATTAAACC
>CAZZIX010000112.1:0-8098 GCA_964654345.1 uncultured Methylomarinum sp. | reverse complement strand
TCTTGCCTGTGATGCACCGGGTGGCGTTGCATTCCATAGCCCCCATAAGCTGTATAGCCCATTGGGAATCAAGTTTTTAAATCTAATTTTTACTTTGGCAGTCCCATCTGCATTACATCTAAGGTACATCCATCCTTGGGCATTTAACCAGTCACCCAGTTTAATGACTCCATTAGGATTGCTTTTAGTGGGTGGTAATGCATTTCCAGGTACGGCATCTAAAGAAGGTAATCTGCTACGACGACCATCAGGACTACTAATTACAGGTACATCTCGAAGAGGAATGTTTTTAAGCCGGATGTCTATATCAGGTAAACCAGCCCTAGCTAAAAAGTTGGGGTCGGTGTTGGTAACGACAACAATGTCGTCATCACAATTTGATGGGGAGATTGGTATAGGCATCTCTCCGTCTGGATTGTATTCACCAAGAAGAGTAGCATGAATTGTGGGTGGAATACCTTCATTTACAGCAAGATTAAATAAAGGTAATCCACATAAATCATTAATACCTGTTGCAGCGACTCCTGTAATAAAATATTGCCGACTTGTATTATGGTTTGCGTATGTAACACTTGGCAATAATAAAAACATAATATTTATCAGCAAAAGCAAAGATAAACTAATATTTATCAATTGCATTTTATCTATAGTCTGATCAGCAATATTTGTCTTTTTATTTGAGCTTGTTAATAACAAACAGTGTGTCTTTAATAGACTTTGTATTAAGTTTACTAGGTTGTTTCTGAGTTCTCCAACATAAAGCTGAGAACCTATCAATTGCTTATTCATCTTGAAAATCTCCTCTATTGAAAAAAATAAAACTGGCAATAGTTTTAATGTCTTGCCAGTAATTAAAGTGAGACTCGTTATCGAATTTCACTGTACTCAATAGTAGTGATGTATAGATTTAGATTCTATGAAACATTTCCTTCTTATGAATGCATTAATTCCTTGACTAGTACACAAGGCAAAAGTAAATAGAGGCGCCTATAGTATGAAATTAAAGGTGGGGTGGGTTAGATACAAACTTTGAAGAACAAGCTGAGGCAATCACGAAAGATTGCCTCAGAGAAAATCTATTTAACAACTTCAGCTTTATTAATAATTATATTTTCGTTCGGAACATCCTGATGACCTCCACGGTTTCCAGTAGCTTGTTTTGCCATTGCGTCAACAAACTCCATTCCCTCAATTACTTCTGCAAATACAGCGTAACCCCAGCCTTGAGATGTAGAGCTTGTATAATCAAGAAATGAACTGTCTTTGTAATTTATAAAAAACTGGGCTGTGGCAGAGTCTGGATCTGATGTACGCGCCATTGCCAAAGTGCCTCTAAGGTTTTTTAAACCATTATCGGCTTCATTTTTAATTGGAGCGTGGACTTCTTTTTGTTTAAAATCTGCATCGAATCCACCGCCTTGAGCCATAAAGTCAGGTATTACACGATGAAAAATAGTTCCATCGTAAAAGCCTTCTTTAACATAGGTTAAAAAATTGGCTGCTGAAACAGGTGCTTTTTCTGCATTAAGCTGAATAATAATATCGCCAAGAGAAGTGCTAAGTTTTACTTTTGTTTGTGTTTCTGACATTTTGTTTTCCGTTGCAAATGATAAGGTTGTAGTTAAAAAAAGAATAAAGAAAAGAAAAATTTTAGGCATAATTTTTTGTAGGATAGACATAAAGAGTTAATTTTATGCGTTTTTTACTTGAAAGAGAAGCCTTGATCTTGGTAAATTGGTCGGTTAATGTCCATTTTGTTTGAAATATTAAGAAATGCTTAAAATATATAACACCTTAACGCGAAGCAAAGAAGTCTTTAAACCCCGTATAGAAAATAAGGTTGGGCTTTATGTTTGTGGAATGACTGTTTATGATTATTGCCATATTGGTCATGCACGTGTCATGGTTGTTTTTGATACGGTGGCTCGTTATTTCAGGTATTCGGGTTATGATTTAACTTATGTTAGAAATGTGACCGATATTGATGACAACATTATTCAAAGAGCTAGTGAAAATAAAGAAGATTTTCAAGTATTAACAGAACGATTTATTGAGGCAATGCATGAGGATGAACGTGCATTATCTGTTTTGCCGCCAGATATAGAACCCAAGGCCACCGAATCAATAGACAATATCATCTTGATGATTGAGACATTGATTTCCAAAGATTTGGCCTATGTAGGAACTAATGGCGATGTCTTTTATTCTGTTTCTAAATTTGAAAATTATGGAAAATTATCGGGTAAAAAACTAGAAGATCTACAAGCTGGAGAGCGCGTTGGTGTAGATGTTGCCAAAAGAGATCCAATGGATTTTGTATTGTGGAAAATGGCAAAACCAGAAGAGCCTTCATGGAATTCTCCGTGGGAACAGGGTAGACCAGGTTGGCATATTGAATGCTCTGCTATGTCAACTTGCTGCTTAGGCAATCATTTTGATATTCATGGAGGAGGGATGGATCTACAGTTCCCTCACCATGAGAATGAAATTGCTCAATCTGAAGGAGCAACGGGTGAGAAATTTGTTAATTTATGGATGCATAATGGATTTGTCAGAGTGGATGAAGAAAAAATGTCTAAATCCTTGGGCAATTTTTTTACGATAAGAGAAGTTTTAAAACAATATCGCCCAGAAATCATTCGGTTTTTTGTTTTGTCTAGCCATTATCGTAGCCCGTTAAATTATTCTGATGAGCAGTTAGATGATGCTAATGCTGCATTAACAAGGCTATACACTGCTTTAAGAGGTGTCGATAAAATTTCTGGTTCTATTGTTGAAGAATATAAACATCGTTTTCAACAAGCAATGGATGATGATTTTAATACACCTGTTGCGTTTTCAGTCTTGTTTGATTTAGCTAGAGACCTTAACTCTACAAAAGAGGATAAAAAAAGGGCAGGGGAGTTGGCTACAACTTTGGTTGAGCTAGCTGGAGTTTTAGGTATTCTGCAAGATGATCCAGAGGTTTTTTTAAAGGGAGTAGAAAACGATGATGGGTTTTCTGAAGATGATATTAATTTACAGATACAAGCTAGAAGCGAAGCAAAAACAAATAAAGATTGGGCAAAAGCGGATGAGATAAGAGATTTGTTAAAACAGCAGGGAATCATTCTTGAAGATGTTGCGGGTGGTGTAACCAGTTGGCGTCGGGAATAAGTAAAAGATAGCTATTATTCAGCTGATTTGGTCAGTATTATTTTGATTACACCTACATCTATGAATTCCAAAATAAATTTTACTTTTTTACATATTCTTGTTGTTTCAATTCCGGCCTCATTAATTTTTTATTATGCATTAAATGCAGGGATGCTTGCTGATAATGACTATTGGGGGTTTATTCGCCATATCCTTACAAAGGAGGGTGGTTTTTCCTTGAATTTTGGTGACTGGTTTTATCGAGAAAATGAGCATTTTTTGATTTTTCCTAAAATTATCTATGGACTAAATATACTCGTCACCTCAGGGAATAATGTTGCTTTAAGTTTGTTCGCATGGTTTATGGCATTATTGCAAGTGGTTTTATTATATCGCCTTATCCCCTTTAAACTTAATAACCAACCCTTTCTGTTCACAGCTATTTTATTTGTTATTGCTGTGTATATTTTTAGCCCTACAGCTGCCCATAATTGGTTTTTAGGTATGAGTGGCGTTGCCTGGATTTCTGCAAACTTCTTTGTTTTAAGTGCCATATTTTCAATCAACAGATATGCCAATACAGACGATAATAAATTTATTGCTCTGACGATTCTATTTAGCCTATGTGCTATGGCGACTTACAGTACAAGCTTGTCAATATTTCCAACCCTAATAATAGCCAGTCTATTATTAGGGCTTAAAAGAAAAGACCAGCTTTTCTTTTTTTTATTTTGTGGAATTGTTTTAGGTTTATATTTTGCTACTTATCAAACGCCTAAAGCCCACCCCTCATTAAGTCAATCTGCAACAACACTCGTTACTTACTTTTTTGCCTTTCTTGGATCATTGTTAACCAGGGATAAAGATGTTGCCATGTTTAGTGGTATTTTTGGTTTAATAAGCACCTTGGTGATGCTATTTTATATCTTTAAAAAACAGATATACTGGAAAGCTATTCTGCCGTGGGGGTTGATTCAAATCTATGCCTGTGGAAATGCAGCAATGGCGGCAATAGCGCGCTCTGGATTTGGTATCGCACAAGTTTTTGCTTCACGATATGGTTCATTACCTTCTTTGTTTTGGCTATCCTGGGTTGTGATAGCAAGCACCTTATGCTATCAGTTACCGCAACGTTATCGTCGCTATGCTTTTATCACCTTATTTATAGTGAGCGGTGTTCTTATTATTAATACTTACCGAGTTGGTTTTCTGATTGCTGAACCTCTATTTAAACGTGCAGAATATAAGCAGTTAACACTTGCTGCTTTATATTCTTATGCTTTTGATGTTGATTTAATTGATGCCTCTATTCTGCCAAGGGGTTTTATTAAAACGATGAAACCTTTAACAAATATCTTAAAAGCCAATCAGCATATTCCTTTTAATGGTATTTTCAAAGATTGTCCAAAAATTGGTAGTCAAATAACTAGAATACATGCGCCTGTTAATATGCAATATTATGGCCATGTAGATGTTATCAAATTAGGTAAAAATTCGATAACTGAATTACAAGGGTGGTCAAATAACAATAATCAAACCCCTGTCTGTATAGCTTTTACAAATTACAATAATGTAGTTAAAGCGATTGCAAGTTATGGCTTTAACCGACCTGATATTCCTAAGGCATTTCCTGTAATTTCATTTTCTAATACCGGATGGAGAGGGTTTGGAAAGTTTGTTCATGCCGATAAAATGATAAAAGTATTTATGTTAAGTTCGTATGATAAATATTGGGTTCCATTAAAAGGTTATTATAAAATTAATCCACACCCTCCTTACTCAGAGAAAATTGAAGCACTTCCAGATTATTAGTTTCTTGGGTAAGGTATGAATTAAGGTAGGTTGCGCTGCCGTCTCTTTGGCAACCCAACATAAGTATGCTAAAAAAAGTGGGCTAACGATAAAGCTGTTAGGCCAAACTACTTTGTCTTTGAACTTATTCCATACTTACTATTCATACTTGACGGAGTATCAAATAAACAAGGAAGGTTTTAGAAATGTTAAACTAAGGTGTGTGTAGGAATAACCCTTAATATTTATGAAAAAATCAAAACTAAACTTTTTTAAAGGGCGCTATTTAAGGTAATGAAAAAACAGACAAATTCTCTATTTTTAAGTTTTGTTATTCCAGTTATGGATGAGGAACAAACATTAGATGCCCTTTATCAAGGTATTAAAAATACATTACATAAAGTGGATAGCACTATCCAATTTGAAGTGATTTTTATTGATGACGGCAGTACTGATAAATCTTGGGAGACAATGTCTCTTTTAGTAAAACAAAACCCTGACATTGTTAAAGCTATAAAATTACGGCGTAATTTTGGTAAAGCTCATGCGCTTTCCTGTGGTTTCAAGACTTGCACAGGTGATGTTGTTTTTACCATGGATGCTGATTTACAAGATGACCCTAGTGAAATACCTAAATTTTTAGAAAAAATTGAACAAGGCTATGATGTGGTTTCTGGCTGGAAGAGTAATCGCCAAGATCCATTATCCAAAACCCTACCTTCAAAATTATTTAATAAAATGACCGCTAAATTAACGGGCATTCCATTGCATGATTTTAATTGTGGATTTAAAGCCTATAGAAAAGAGGTTTTGGATGGTATTAAAATTTATGGTGAATTGCATCGTTATATTCCTGTTTTAGCTCAAGAACTTGGTTATACCAATACAGAGGTTAGTGTAAAACATAATAAACGTGAGTTTGGTGTGTCAAAATATGGCTGGGAACGCTATACACGGGGATTAGTGGATTTATTGACAGTACTAGCAACCACTCGTTATCTAACAAAACCAGGCCACCTATTTGGTGGGCTAGGGGTTGGAGCAGGGCTGAGTGGTACACTTATATTAGGCTACTTGGGTATTTTATGGTTTATGGGGTTGGGACCTATAGGAACTCGGCCTCTATTTTTTATTGGTATATTATTGGTTATTCTCTCCATCCAAATGATTTCATTGGGGGTGCTAGCAGAGCTTATTACCCGGCACAATGATTCAGGGCCAACCGATAATGTAATTTCTGAAAAACAGGGGTTTGAATAATGGCAAAAACGCCAATTGTTGAAGATGGACTAGTAGTAGGTACAGCCTCTAATAAATACGAAAGTAAGAACCCTATCTCTCAATATTTATTACGCCAGTTTGATCAAAGCATTGCAGATTTAGTACAACAGGCTAAGCCAAAAACAGTTCTTGAAATAGGCTGCGGTGAAGGCCATGTAACAGATATTATACTAAAAAATTCTGAGGCAACTATTCAAGCATTTGATATATCACAAACTATTGTAGATATTGCTAAAAATTCAATAGAATCACCACGCGTTGATTTTCAACAGTTTAATATTTATGATTTAGCAGAAAAACAGGCAGCAGATTTAGTGGTCTGCTGTGAAGTCTTAGAACATCTGGAAACTCCTGAAATTGCCTTACAGCGGCTTGCAGAAAAAGCGGCTCCTTATGCCATTATCAGTGTGCCAAGAGAACCTATTTGGCGGATGCTGAATTTTATTCGTGGCGTGTATGTTACAGATTTTGGTAATAGTCCTGGCCATATAAGACATTGGTCACAAAAAGGCTTTATTAAATTTGTCGAACAACAATTTGAAATTGTTAACGTAAAAGCTCCGTTGCCATGGACAGTTTTACTCGTAAAATCTAAACAATTTAGCTGATACTTTGCTAAAGAAACTGCTCACCTATCTGGGCTCTATTATTGCAATAATTTCTCTGGCTTTTGTTGGTCAACAATTAGTTGAGAATTGGCAAAAGGTCGGCACATTTCAATTCACGGCTAAATCAATCAGTGTTTTATTGTTAGGAATTATCAGTTACTGCACTGCTTGTTATTTGCTTTCAGCAGCATGGTATAAAATTCTGGTTTCGCTATGTTCAAACCCTTTATCTGCCCAAGGTATTAAATCTATTTATGCTCGTAGCCAGATAGCAAAATATATACCCGGCAATGTGATGCAAATTGCTGGGCGACATATTTTAACTCGTCGTTTAGGAGTAGGCCATAAGCTACTTGCCATTGCAAGCTTAACCGAAATAGTCGGCCTGGTAATGGCTTCTTGTACTTTAACTGTTACAGGGAGTGCTGTTTTTGGGTTGTGGGGAAATTACATTAACCAACATCAGTTATTGGATGGAGTGTTTGCCTTATGTATTATTTTGTCACTCATGCCCATAATACGTTATTTTATCGTTAAATTAATTCCTAAAAGTCGATACTATCTTAATAATCCCTCTTTGCTTTTGGCCTTTTTTATCGTTTATCTAAAATACGTGCTGTTTTTTATTATTGCAGGAACAATACTTGTAGGGCTTGTTTATCAACTACATGGAGAGTTGAGTATTTATCAGGTAGCTGCAATTATCGCCACTTTCTCAGTCTCATGGCTGCTTGGTTTTATTACACCAGGTGCGCCCTCTGGAATAGGGATTAGAGAAACTATTCTAGTGGTTTCTTTGGATAAAATTTTATTAGGCAGTACGGGGGTATTAATTGCAATTCTATTTAGATTAATTACTGTCGGTGGTGATGTGTTGTTTTTTAGTATTGCAGGTAGAAAGCCTATATCCCAATAATTTAAGATATTCTTTAATATGACCAAGCTGGTTCGCGTATATCATTACTTTTATATGTAAGATTCTGTTGAATTTGTCCGTCAATAGAAATTGTTGAAAGCATGTTTTTATTTCCTTTCCCAGAGACATATAAAATCTTTTCTCCATCAGGTGAAAAACTAGGTGATTCGTCCCGTTTTCCTGATGTTAATAAATTTATAGTACCGCTAGCTAAATCCATCACTGCTATTTTATAAACATTATTATTTGCATGTACCATTACTATCTTTTTTCCATCAGCAGAGAAATCAGCTCCAGCGTTATAATTCCCCTTAAAAGTTAAACGACTTGATTTACCCCCTGTACTAGGAACTTTATATAATTGAGG